>JAHJVF010000269.1 GCA_018828505.1 Bacteroidota bacterium
TAATAAAAGAGTACCATCAGTGCAAGAGACAAAAACATTATCACCAATGGAAATTATTTCGTTCTCTACTGATGAGCATACCTCGAAACTGCGGGTTTCCTTTCCATTTACGAAATCATACCAAATTATTTTTTGAGAATTTGACTTATTACCTGCGGTTGCAACAATAATTTCATTGCCTGTCACTTGGATTGAGGAATAAATTGGCGACTTAACATCTATTTCACCAATTTTATTTCCGCTGATAAGATCAATCGCATGCACTCTTCCCCTGAGATTACCAACAAAAATGACACTATCTTTTATTGTCACTGATGTGAGATGTGTCCCTGCCGAAGTTGAATATTCCCAGAGTTTTTGGAAATCGTCTCCGATATTTTCTTCAACAAAAAAATTTCGACTTGGATTTTTTCCAAAGGTTGTCCAATCGAGGTTATCCTCTAAATTATGATTCAATTGAATTTTCTTGCTGCAAGCAGAAATTCCAATTAAAACAATAAAAATAGAAACCGCTCTAAAAATCCCAGCCAAAGAAAAACTGATAAAAAAGTCCTTTCTGAAAAGTTGTTAAATTATTTTCGATTTTCTTGCCCATATCATATCTCAAAACCAAAACTCCAAACAGATTCATTCTTAAACCAAAACCAATACTTCCAAGAGTAGATTTGTATTTTGTATCCCATGCCGAACCAAAATCACTAAATATTGCTCCTCTGAATTCGTAAAGATTCATTCTACCGAAAGGAAATGCTAACGTCAATACATCCACTAAGGGAAATCGCAATTCAAATGATGTAAGCCAGAGTTTTTCACCACGAATCGACCACCTGGGCCAGCCACGAAGATCCCAATTGCCGCCCATAAAAAACCTTCTTGCTTCTCTGCCATGATTGTAGAAAAATTGAAATCTTGAAGCGAAAGCACTTTTTAGTCCTAGTCGGAGATAATGTCTATAATCTGCCATCACAGTGTAATAATTTACATTTGAAGATTTAATGTCGTTTGTCTGTGCTAGAAGAAATAAAAAACGATGTCCATCAATCGGGCCTGAGGAGACCCAAATACTGTTATCGAAAACATAAGAAACAGAATTTGTCAAAAGTAAAGCTTTACGGTGCTTCAGTACTCCAAACACTTCTTTACTTGAGTTTGCCAGACTTACGGATGCTTCCAATCTTCTGAAAAATGAGAGTGGGTAACTTAGCCCAAAATAGGCACCATAGCTTCTTTCATAGAAATATTCATCTGAATCGCGAATGTCGTACCGTCTACCAGAAAAATGATAAACACCATATGCATAATTCGTTTTTTGACCTAAAGACAATCGGGTGAACGCAACGTTAAAGCTTTCCAGGAAATCATCTGTAGTTTGAGCATTATTATAAACCAAAAAATAATATTGATCATCGCTCAGTAAATCACTCAATGTAAGTACGGCTCCTCCGGCAGTTCCATAAACCGGATTAGTCGCGATTTGACTCTGTGCAATATCAACATTGTAATGACGTTCATATTTTAGCCGTTCTTTGATCCCAACAGATTCAATTTTTTGAACAGACCAATTTTCAAGTAAAGGTTCAAATTTAAATTCAAAGTATTCGTTCAACGAATCGACGGACAGTGTGAAATCTGTGAACTTATAAATTTGAAAGCTGAAATTTTCGAAAGCACCGAATAAAAGTGAATTATTTTCTGAGACATTAGCATCAAAAGCTGAAGTTGTAAATTTTGTAACCCTGTACATCCTATCTGAATAAGAAATACGACCATCTTTTTCTGTGACATCAATAGTCCAGAGATTTTTTACGGCATCTTTTTCATTTGAAAAAATTAAATGTTTGTTATCATTTGAAAAGATAGGATTTGTGCTATTAAATGGAGAGAATGTGATATAATTAATCAACAAAGATGAAACATTAATTTCGAAAAGATTGTAATTACCGGGACCCTTTCCCGCTGTACGATCAGAAGAAAAGATGATGCTTTTGTTATTTTTACTAAAAATAGGTTGTCGGTCGTCATAATAGTCGTTTGTTAATCTTATGAGTTCTGATTTGTCCAAATCATAGTAATAAATGTCTGAGTAACCCTTCTTATCAACCGCACTGAACGTAATTTTTCGACTATTATCTGACCAGGATGGAGTTGTTATACTCAAGATATCTTCAAAATCAAGTGTCTGAATAATTTTATTCTTATATACATCGAAAATATGGAGCACATCAGTTGGACCATATTTCGAGCTGAAAACAAGCAAGCCGGATTTTGAAATTTTAAAATTTGTTCGAAATAGATGAAATGATTCGAGAGCATCTGTCTTTTCACCTCGTAAAACGAGTTCAACAGTACTTTCTGAATCGGTTGTATCTTGAAGCATTCGATAGATAGAAGCATACCCATCACGATTTGCTAAAAAATATATCCACTTCTCTCCCCCGATTTCGAAATAATTTGGACTGAAATTAAAACCCTCTTTCGTTAGTCTATCTCCTTTTATACTTGGCGGGTCCTTGAATGTGAGATGTGGATAATATTCTTTCTTAAGTGAATACAACCAATCTTTATCGAATTCTTTGAAATTCTTACCGAGTGTAATTTCCCAGACTTCTTCAAAATTGGTTGACTTCCAAAAGTTTTCTAGCAGCAGATAAATTTTTTCTTCACCAAAGTTGTCTGCAACATACTTCAATACTTTTTGACCGGCTTTGTACATCAGATATGAGCCGTATATTTTGTCCATATCAGAAAGTCCGACGATATAATCATTCAATACGGCATCCCTTAGAACCATTTCAGCCTGGCTGTCCCAATCAGTAGACCAGATTTCAGCTAAACCTTCAACAAACCATAATGGGGGAAGTTGATCTGTGATCATCCTGCGATCTTTTAAGATGCGATATATCTTATTCGTCATAAAGACGTGCACCAATTCGTGTCGAATGACATGTCGAAAGTGCGATAGTGAACCGTCGCTTGGAATTACGACTCGCCCTTTAACAAATTCAAAAAATCCTCCGACTCCTTCTGGCAGCAATCCAGGGATTGTATTAGTTTGTTGGAAATGGAGATGAGTGTTATAAAAGATTAAAGGTATTCGTTGTTGAACGAAATGATTGAACTTAATTTGAAGATCTAAATATGCGTCTTCTGCAAATTTTGCTCCGATCTCAGCAATTTCACTGAACTCCGGATAGTAATAAATATCAAAATGTTCAGTTTTAATTACGTGCCAGTTAAAATTTGTGTACTGAACTTTATTCCTTCCGAAATAGCTGAACTGTGCAAAAGTCTCGCAATAAAATAGAGAAAGAAGAATAAAAAGTATTTGGTAGCTACTCAGCATTTTGAGAAAATAATTTTAATGAATAACACTAAACAATAAATGAAAAATGTTTAAGTGTTTTTTGACGATATATTTTTTCGGGCAGTCCCGATTTATCGGGATCAATTCTTTGCATTCGGTAATACCTTTATCAACTTTTGTAAAATCATTAACAAGAGGTTTTCTCCGGATAATTTGTAATGCAACATGTGTTTCTTTCAGTTCTTTGAGGCAAATTTTCATCTTATGAATAAAATCATTGCGCGATTCCGCAACCTGGGCTTCACCATAATTAAATGCAGGGGATGTACCTGAACGAAGCATCCCGATAAATATCGGGAGTGATTTCCTGTTCGGGCATTGGGCAGTATTTCAACAATGTCAATAATAAGAAGTGTAAACTGAATCAGCCGCTCTTCCAAATCATATTTTTTATTGCTTTCACTCATCTTTTTTCACTTTTTCATTATTCATTTTTTGTTATATGTTTTTCATTTCTTTTTCTGTTAAAAAATAACACCTTCTGAGTAGTTACAGTATTTGAATGTATTTAACTTTGTATTGCAGCAAGCGAATTCTTAAGAGTATTTATATTTTTGATTGGCGTAGGATCTACCTTTCTTAAAACAGCTAAGTAAAAGCTAACCCAATCGGTATAATAAATCAAATCAATAATTCGTTCCTCAAACGATTTTTCACTACTCTTAATTTTTAATATCTCAATACCAGTTTCCTTGAGGATTTTTTCGGTAATTTTAAATCTTAATTTATTTCTTGGATGATCGTCCTCGTCAATTATTTGAATCAGCATCGCATTAAACTTATTCGAACCCGCCTGCCTCTTCAGTCCGAGTTCGGCGGGCAGGTCAAATTTTTCCCAACCAATGATTTCGTTGTGGTTTAGTTCAGGGATGATACCGCTGTAACTCAGCACCTTCGAATTCTCCGCCAATTGACATCTGAATCTTACATTGACAGATTGAAGAAGATCGCTCGAATGAATTACAGGAAAATGACCAATCAGTTTTACCGCATCATCGTAAGGTTGACTATGTTCTTTCGAGTAAATCTCTGATTTAGCTTTAAGCATTTTGTAAATCGATTCAATCATTGAGTCATTAAAAGAAATAAAACCTGCGTCGTTTAAGAATTTTAAGAGATTAAAAAACATTAAGCCCAAAGCACAGCGTGGTTGAAATCCCGAAGGGACTTTTATATGAAGATTGCCGTTAGCATTTGCCAATTTTTCAATCTCTCCGCCTGATCCTATTGACACTATTTTGCACTTTCGTTCCAAAGCACCTTTGTATGCAGAAATTGTTTCTTCAGTATTTCCGGAGTAACTGCAGGCAATTACTAAAGTAGATTCGTTAGCAAAATTGGGTAGATCATAGTTCCTATTGACCTGAAGAGGTAATTGAAGAGTTTTATATAAAAAGGTCTGTGCCACATCACCGGAGATTGCCGAGCCACCTAAACCGGTAAGAACTATATTTTTAATATTCTTATAATTAGACCTTTCAACTTGAAAGTTGTTGTTCCATGCTGTTTTAATTTGTTCCAGGAAACTTACTAATACATCGTACATTTCACCTGAATCGTTTTGTTGATACGGATTCATTAATTATACTCCCATTTAATTTTCTTAAGATATTTCCTTGAAAGATTGATAATCTCGGTATGTGTTCGACATTTCAAGCAGGCTTCCGTCAGATTTTGCGCTTCTGAGAAATTAATACTCCGAATAAGTTTTTTGATCTCTGGTAGAAAGTGTTCATTTACACTTAGTTCATCAAATCCCAATCCAATTAATAAAGGAACAGCCAAATAATTGGAAGCTAATTCACCACATATGCTGATTTTTATATTTTCTTTGTGTGCCCCCTCTACAGTCATTTTTAATGAGCGAATTACTGCTGGATGCAACTCCTGAAATTTATCCGAGACAACCTCGTTTCCTCGATCGACAGCCAGAAGATATTGAGTAAGATCATTCGTGCCGACGCTTATAAAATCAACTTCCTTGGCGAATTCTGAAATACAAAATACGACTGAAGGAATTTCAGCCATAATCCCGAATTCGATATTCTTATCAAAAGGTATTTTCGTTTTGGTGAACTCACTCTTAATTTCTTCAAGGATCAATTTAGTTTGTTCAATTTCATCAATTGTGGTGACCATTGGTAACATAAGTTTTACGTTTTTATGAACACTCGCAATCAGTATAGCTCTTAATTGATCTTTAAAAACCTGAGGCTTATCCAGCATCATTCTAATTCCACGCCATCCCAGGAATGGATTTTTTTCGAAGTAGTCCTCTTGCAGAAGCTTATCCCCACCAATATCAAAAGTGCGTATCACAACTGAGCCGGGATACATTTTTTCAGCTAAGGCGGAATAAGTTTCAATCTGTTCAGCTTCAGTCGGGAAAGTGCCACGTGCAAAGAACAATTCTTCAGATCTAAATAATCCAATTCCTTCGGCTCCGTTTGCAATAGCGAAATCTAACTCATCGAGAAGTTCAATATTAACAGATAATTTTATCCTGTGCCCATCGATTGTTTCTCCCGGAAGATTTTTTATTTCCTTTAACTTATCGTGATCGATCTGAAATCTTTCGATCTTTTTTCTGTAAAAAGTTAAAAGCGTTTCATCCGGATTAATTATTAAATATCCATTGAAACCGTCAACGATCAACTGAGTATCATTCGAAATTTGTTTCAAAACGTTGTGAATCCCAACGACCGCAGGAATATTCAGCGAACGAGAAATAATTGCAGCATGAGAAGTAATTCCACCCAACTCTGAAACATAAGCAAGCACTTCATTCCTTGAGAAAAGTAAAGTATCGGCGGGAGTCAGGCTGTGTGTTACAATAATCACAGATTGTTTAAGTCTGGATTCCCATCTTTTTTTTTGCAGATTTCGGATTATTCTTGCCTTCAAATCTTCAACATCAGCGGCTCTCTCAAGCATGGCGGCATCATCAGTCTGCTTCATAACTGAAAGGTATTTCGAGAATTCCTTATCAACCGAGTATTCAGCAGAATACCGTTTCTTTTTAATACTTTCCACGATCGGTCCGAATAAAAGCTGATCATCAAGAATTAAAGCGTGGGCTTCAAAAATCCCTGCTGTCCGTTCCCCAATTTTTTCTCTTGAAATAGTAATGATCTTGTTAAGTTCTTTTTTCGATTTTTCAAGTGAGTACTCCAAGTTCTTAAGCTCTTCATCTGTATCAAGAACAACTGAGGCAAAAGTTTCAATCTTGTCACGATGATAGACGAACGCAGAGCCAATGGCATATCCCGGTGCAGCGGGTAGCCCTTTCAATACAGTTACTCCTTCTTTGCTGTATGTTTCGACTTGATTAAAGTTCATCAAATCCTCTGCTGAAATAATCTTCAATTTCCGATGCAGCTTCATCTTCATCTTCTCCTTCAAACATTAGCGTAAGTTTGCTCCCCTGCTCTGCACATAACGTCATGACTCCAATGATACTTTTTCCATTAATTGACATATCGTCCTGATATAAGTAAAACTCTGATTTAAATTTAGAAGCAAGTTTTACTAATGTTGCTGCAGGTCTCGTATGCAAGCCGGCTCTATTTTTTATTTCAACTTCTTTTTTGATCAATTTTAGTGAGTTCGATTCAATATTTGGTTCGAGAATTGGATAAGAAATTCTTTGTGCATGGAATCGGGTAAATAATTAAGTTGGCTCAATGCTTTATTGATGTAGTTAATAGAAGTCTCCCTTGCCATAAAATCAACATTCAATCTTCTGTAAATCTCAAAGTGCTTTTTTACTGCGCCAGGCATAATTCCTTTATTTTCAACAAGCTTAGTTAATTGTTCTAAATCCCTGCCTCTTGCTTTTTGCAGAGCACTTAAAAGTAGAAATGTCTTTTTCCCTTCAATGAGATCGCTTCCATGAGTCTTACCGAATTTGGGATTATCACCTTCCATATCGAGCAGGTCATCCTGAATCTGAAAAGCCATCCCGAAATATCTACCAAACTCGGATAACGGGCGGATTATCTTAGCCGGAGCATTACTACTTAGTGCTCCAATTTTACAACTTGCAGAGATCATTGCGGCAGTTTTTCGATAAATCATATCTAAATAATCGCTCATTTTAATATTATTTGAATTTTCAAATTCTTTATCGAGACTCTGTCCTTCACACACGGTTATCACTGATTCACTAAATGTATTCAAAACATCATTTATATTGAACTTCAAATTCTTATTTAATGATTTAAATGCCATTGCTAACAGATTATCTCCACACAATATAGCAATATTTACGTCATATTTTGTGTGAAGTGTTTTGTGTCCATGCCGTAAATCTGCATGATCCATTATGTCATCATGTATTAAAGTGAAATTGTGCAATAATTCCATTGCGATAGCTTGATTAATAACTTGACCGGTCTTAAAATTATTTGATGCTCCCGCTGATGCAATTAGAAGTATTGGTCTTATCCTTTTCCCACCAGAGTTCATAAAATATCTAATCGGATTATATAAAGAATCAGGTTTCAGATTAAGCAATAGTTTGGAAATATGCGCGTTGAGCTTATGCCTATAATCTTCAGCTTTCTTATTATAATCTGATATTTTCATATATGTCCTGTTTTGCAGGGTTACTCCAGATTTGCTTTTGACCTCAATCAATATAGTTAATAGCTGGTCTTTTATATTTTGGTAACACCTATTCCGGGTAAATCCGTCAGTGTTACTTTCCCATCAATAATTTTTGTCCCTATGAACAAGTCATTGCTGATAAGGTCAGCACCATCAAGATCAGCCCAATCTGCGAGGGGCGACATTTGTGCTGCAGCAGATATTGCGCACGTAGTTTCCGTCATACAACCTAACATTACTTTCATATCCAGCGCTTTCGCCAGCTTTATCATCGTATAGGCTTCTCTCATTCCTGTACTTTTCATCAATTTAACGTTAATGCCGTGATAAACTCCATAAGCTTTTTTTACGTCACCAAGTCTGACTACACTTTCATCACCAATTATTAGAAGAGGGCTTCTCTCTTTTAACCACACTAAATCATCTATATTTTCTTTCGGTAATGGCTGTTCAACGAATTCGATTTTTTTTGTTTTCAACCATTCGATCATCTTTAAAGCTGAGTTTTTATCAGTCCAACCTTGGTTCACATCAACCCGAATCGGTTTATCGGTTACAGAACGGATTGTCTCGATCATTTCCTTGTCGTTCTCACGACCAAGCTTAACTTTAAGTATTTTATAGATGTCAGCTTCCTTCACTTTTTGACGAACAACGTCAGGTGTATCGATACCAATAGTAAATGACGTATAGGGAGTTTTCTTTGGATCAAGCCCCCAGATTGCATACCATGGCTTACCTAATTTCTTGCCGATCAAATCATGTAAAGCAATATCAATTGATGCTTTAGCTGCGTTGTTATTGGGTGCTATTGAGTCAACGTAAGAGAGTATCTCTTCCATCAAAAACACATTATCAAACTTTGAGAGATCTACTTTTGATAAAAAACTCGAAGCTGTTTCGTGTGACTCTCCGAGATACGGAGGCATTGAAGCTTCACCATATCCAATAACTCCATCATGCTCTATTTCAACCATCATTACCGGAGTTGTTTTTCTGGAAGAAACGGCTACGGTGAATACATGCTTAAGGTCAAGCGTATAAGGATAAAATCGTAATTTCATTTTATTTGATGAGGATTTGTGATTCTTAAATAAATTAGAAAAATTTGTCATTGTAGGAATCGAAACAATTCCCGCCCCCAGTAATGAAGTCTTTTTAAGAAAATTTCGTCTATCTGATTTCATTTGGCTTGATAAAATTTATTATTTGAAATTTTTATTTTTTCGATTTGTTCGGGAATGAGAATCCTTTTTATTCGTACGATCGTGCTGAACCTAAATTCGTTGTAATTCGGATGCTCTTTCTGAAAACTGTCAATTCTTACACGTCCAGATGAATGGATGAATAGTTTCGCGCCTAAGTATATTCCAACATGTGAGATCCTTTCACTCTGTACACCGTCCGATTTACGCCCGAAGAAAATCAAATCACCGGGAATTAGTTGTGTTAAATCTTTGTCAAAGGGAACGTCTTCACCAATTTGAGCTTGTTGATTTGCATCCCGTGGTAAAACCAATCCATTTTGGAAGAATGCTGTTTTCGTGAAGCCCGAGCAATCGATACCTTTAATAGATGTTCCGCCCCAAAGATAAGGAAAACCTACCATCTTCTTTGCGGACTGCAGAATATAATCCGGTGCAAAATTTAATTTGTCTGCCCAACTATCATAATTGGCAGCAGAAATCTTTCTAATCTTCCCTCTTCTTCCATCAGGAAATTCAACTTCGTAATACTCATCAGTTTCATTTTCTTTAGCAAGGATTGCACCACAAACTATATCACTAATGACAGTATTACTTTCAAGATCTTCGACAAGTCCATACATATCCGTGAATATTATTTTTGGTTTCTTCGACCAAGCACTGAATTCCTCTTCCGTCATAAGTTCAATTCCATCGTGATCAACCCAACCGAGATATGAATCAGGTGTTTGGATTAAATACCAAGGCCCCTGTGATTTTAATACTCTTACTGGTGTTCCTAAAATTGCCTGTGTAGCGAGTTCAGCTGGGTGTTCCGGTTTTGATCGAATATTCGCAACGCTGATCTTAGTTATTCCCAAAACTTTTTTGCCCAATTTTTTATCAGGAAGGACATTAACTTCATCAGTTATTTGGTATTTATAATTTGCATTCAATTTATTCAATAAAATTAATTTGAACTCGATTTCAGAAACTTCGCCACTAATGCTTAAATTCTTCCCGTCAATCCGATGCTCAACACTAAAAATTGCTGTCCTCTTATCAGGGGCTAATTCAGATTTTATCTGATTAATATATTGAGATATTTCTTCTTGAGCCATGAGAGGTATTGCAATTAATATTAAAAAAAATAAAATAAGTATGCTTTTCATGGAAATGAAAATAATTATTTACACTCTGAATAGCAATTACGCATATTGATGAAACCTCAGAAATTATTTGCCATTGGTGAAGGTGTTCATAATATGGTTCTTATACCCGAGAGAAAAAAGTCGGTATTTATATAAAAATTATCATAAATTCGCAGAGTCAATTAAATCAGATTAAGATAACGCAAAATTCATTCTAAATTATAAGGAGCCAACATGTCCGTGAACAATTCAGAACGTGAGCAATGGGGTAGCCAAATTGGTTTAATTCTCGCAGTTGCCGGAAATGCTATTGGCTTAGGAAATTTTTTGCGATTCCCGGTGCAAGCAGCACAAAACGGCGGCGGCGCTTTCATGATACCCTACTTCATTGCATTTCTTTTACTTGGAATCCCATTAATGTGGATAGAATGGGGAATCGGAAGACACGGAGGGAAATATAGACACGGCAGTGCACCCGGTATGTTCGACGTACTCTGGAAAAACAAAATTGCAAAATATTTGGGTGCGCTAGGACTTTTCATTTCACTCACAATACTTATTTACTACACTTACATTGAATCGTGGACGTTAGCATTTAGTTTCTTCTCAATTGTTAAGCTCTATTTTGGTGAATTAACTTTTGAAACGATGGGCAATTTTCTACGATCCTATCAAGGTGTTGA
>JAHJVF010000270.1 GCA_018828505.1 Bacteroidota bacterium
CTAACAGCAGCGGTTCAGATAGTTATTCGTTTTGGAGAGTCGGTTATCCGAGTATATTCTTTTTCGAAAATGTGTTTTCGCCATTCTACCACTCAACAAGTGATCTACTGGCAAATGCCAATATGGATTATTGCGCCGAAGTCATGCGTGCATCTATGTCGCTTCTTTTACATTCTCAAATTGTACCTTCTCCTGTTAGCGGATTTCAAGTTGTTGACATGGGAAATGGCAGCTCGATTTTATTAAAATGGAATCCTAGCACCGAAAATGATATTGCAGGTTATAAAATATTTCAAGGCACAACATCCGGTAACTATTCGAAGAGTTATTTTACTACTGCCCCAACTTTCACTATTGATGGTTTAGTTGAGGGGACAACATATTTTTTTGGAATTGCTGCGGTTGATCAATTAGGTAACGAAAGTGATATTCAAGAAAAAACAGTTATCCCACGATTGCTTCCTCTTGCCCCAAAAAATCTAACGTCTGATCCAAAAATTGGGATGATCGAATTACGATGGAATAAAAATTCTGATTACGATTTAGCCGGATACAATTTATACAGAGCTAACTCCCCCGGTGGGGTAGGCGTGAAATTAAATTCAAGCATCTTAACTGACACTTTGTTTGTTGACAATACACCTCAAAAGGGAACATACTATTACTATTCTGTTCGCGCCGTTGATAATACATTATTAGAAAGCTCTTCAAGTAATGAAGTTAGATCGCGGGTCGTTTCTTTGGATCAGGGTATTTGCATCTTTGATGCTACGAAAGATGGTGACGGCTCACCCGGCAATCCAACCGATCAGGAAGTAGATGATTTCTATTTGAGTCTTGTACCGAATTATAATGTGAAGGTGTACGATACGAAAACTCTTGGAACGGCAAAGTTATCAGATCTCGGGGCTTTCTCGACAATCATCTGGCATACAAATATATCGAGTGATCTGAACGAATTGAATTTAAGCAGTGAGGAATTGAAAAAGTATTTAGATTTTGGTGGTAAGCTGCTGCTTACTACTTATTTACCTTCCAAAGCTATTTTAATGAACAGCTCCTATCCCAAAACATTCACTCCTGGACAAATGATTTATGATAAATTGAAAATAAAAAATGTTGATTACGCGATTTTCTCTCGTTTTAGTGGGGCGAGCCCATTATTGAGTGGATATCCAAATATTTTTGTTGATACGACTAAAACATTAGCGAGCAATGGTTATCATCTTACATGGATCGAATCAATTGATGCAGCACCCGGCGCAGCGAATATTTTCAGCTATGAAACAAATTACGATTCGACTACAACCTCAGGAAAAATGAAGGGGAAACCGGTCGGTATTGAATATTTAGGAGCTGATTTCAAAGTGGTTACACTAAGCTTCCCACTCTATTTTATGAAATTTAATGAAGTAAAAACATTAGTGAACTATATACTTTCTAACAAATTCAATGAACTAACAAGTGTGGATGATCTTTCTACTGCGCTGCCCAAAGAATTTGCTCTCTACCAAAATTATCCGAACCCATTTAATCCTATGACTACGATTACTTTTTCGGTTCCTTCTGATAAAAATGTAACGCTTTCATTGTTCAATACACTCGGACAAAAAGTCCGGACTCTATTTGAAGGAGAAGCAAAAGCCGGAAAAAATGTTATCGAATTCAACGCAGATGGTCTACCGAGCGGAGTTTATTATTATCAGATTAAAGCCGGCAGTTTTTTTGCTACTAAGAAAATGCTTCTTATTAAGTAAATAGTCGATTTTCTATTTAATATACACCATCTTCTTTGTTTCGGTGAAGTTTCCAGCACGCAGCTGGTAGAAATATACGCCACTCGATAGTGCAGAGTTCGGTATACGGAATTCTGAATAGTAAATTCCAGGCTCTTTAATTTCGTTGACAAGAACTGCAACTTCGTTCCCCAAAAGATCAAAGACTTTCAATTCTATATACTGCCTGCTGCCAACTACATATTGAATTCTTGTTACAGGATTAAAAGGATTCGGATAGTTCTGTCCTAAACTGAATCCACCTGGATATGAAGCGATAGCATCGTCAATATTAGTTGCAGTTTTCAATTCAATCATCCAAAGATAACCGTCGCCAGCCCAGACGGGAAAAGAGGTTCTGTAATTTACCACTATATATTCATTTTTGCCGTCACCATCCATATCGCGCGCAGGTGA
>JAHJVF010000271.1 GCA_018828505.1 Bacteroidota bacterium
ATGACCGTGTTCATTGTGCTGGCTGCGTTCACAAACATCTTTCATGAGATTAATGAGATAAAGTTTATTCATTATACTTTTTCTTCGGTTGCATATCTTTTGATTGTTTGGAATTCTATAAGGATTTCTTGGATTGCATTTCTTACTAAAAAGGAGAAACTGATCATTTTACTTCTTTCCATTGGAGTTATCACATTATTCGGATTCAATCTGGATCAGTTTGATATCGAAAATACGATTGGACGTATAATATTTATCTTCTCTCCAACATTGGCAAAAGGGGTGGCAATAATTTTTATATACATGCTTATCTATTTTACAATTTTATTTTTTACTGCATTGTTCCATTTACCAACAGCAGAGGCTTTCGAGAGAAAAGCTCAAGAAGTCACGTCTCTTCAGGATTTAACAAAGTTATTAACTCAAGTTTTTGACTTTTCAGAGTTATCTGAAACTGTCACTGAAACAACAATTAAAGTCTGCAATTCAGATTCAGCTTGGTTAAGCTTGTTTAACAAAAGTGAAAATCGATTTTCACCTGTTTCGGTGAAAAACATTAAACATCTGGATGCCAATAATATTACTACTGCAATTACGAGCGATATAGCTAATCATAAGCTGAGCCCATTCGGACATATTCAAGTAAACGAACCTGCCCGCCGAACTCAGACCCGCCAGCCTCTCGAAGTTGAATGGGGCGGGCTGGTTGATGAGGCAGGCGGGCCTGCCCGCCACGTTGAGTTAAATGAGGCAGGCGGGTTGAATGATAAACAAACTGTTTCCTACCTAAGTCAGGATGATTTACTCGTTGCCTACGCACCGCTAAAGATTCATGACGAGGTGAGTGGATATTTATTTGCCAGTAAAAGCGGACATGTTGATTTTGACGATGATGATGTGAATGCAATTAAAGCATTCGCTGAATACTCTGCAATTGCAATTGAGAACTCCCGACTACTCCTTGAATCTATTGAAAAAGAGCGGCTTGAGAAGGAACTTGATTTAGCCCGTGATGTTCAGAATAAAATTTTACCTCATCAAACACCGAATATAAGGTCACTTGATATTTCTTCAGTCTTTATTCCGGCTTTTGAAGTTGGTGGAGATTATTTCGATTTTTTTGAAATTGACAAAAATAATTTTGGCGTTGTAATAGCCGATGTAAGCGGTAAAGGAGTATCCGCTGCATTCTACATGGCTGAGGTTAAAGGCATTTTTGAATCACTTTCGAAAATATTGCTAAGCCCCAGAGAAATACTTCTTAAAGCAAATGAAGTTTTAGAGAAAAGTTTAGACTCGAAAACTTTTGTGAGTGCAGCATATTGCTCATTTGACTTTGAATCACGAAAAGTAAAAATTTCTAGAGGTGGACATTGTCCAATAATTTTAATGAGAAATACACAGATCGAGTACCTCCGCCCGGCAGGAATGGGTTTAGGTCTTGACGCATCTGAAATTTTTGCTCAAAATTTATCTGAGACAGAAATTATTTTGCAGGAAAATGATATATTAGTGCTGTTCACCGATGGTATAACAGAAGCGAGAAATGAGCATCAGGAAGAGTTTGGGTACGAACGTTTTGAAAATATTATAAAGCGAAGTTCTGATTCTGATTCAGAAGAAATATCGAGACGCATTATGAAAGAAATTACTCTTTTCTCACAACACAATCATCAACACGATGATATTACATTGGTGATTATCAAGTACGTTGGAAACAAGGGAGAGAACAAATGACCGAATTCAAAATTGATTCGAGGCAAATCTCAAACATAAGTGTTTTAGACCTATCCGGCTACCTCGATGCACATACTGCACCGGTGCTTGAGGAAGCATTCGCAAATTTAATCAACCAAAGTAAGTACAGAATTGTTGTTAACTTTTCTTCTCTGGATTATATCAGCAGCGCAGGTTTGGGAGTTTTTATGGCGTTCATTGACCAAGTGAGAACTAATTCAGGGGACATTAAGCTGACCTCAATGTCCAAGAAAATTTTCAACATCTTCGATCTCCTTGGCTTTCCCCTGCTTTATGAAATTTACTCGAGTGAAACGGATGCAATCAATAAATATGAAGAAAAATAATTCACCCAATTGAATTCCAGAAATTTACATAAGGAAGCAAAATTTAAAAGCACTACAAATAACCTGGGTGAAATACGTAAGTTTATAACAGGTGTGTTATCGGATATTAAGATATCCAATGAAGAAAAGGATAAAATAATTCTCGCAGTTGATGAAGCATGCACAAACATTATCAAGCATGCATACAAACTTTCTCCCGACAATGATATTATGATACAAGTACATTTGAACAATTCCGAACTTCAAATAAAAATTATCGATTATGGCCTATCTTTTGACCCATCCACAGTTCCCGTACCTGACATTAAAGAATTTTATCGAACACACAAAGTGGGGGGATTGGGCTTACATTTAATTCGGGCCTTAATGGATGAAGTTAGTTTTAATATTGTTCCAGGCGTTCAAAACGAGGTAACTCTGAAAAAATTCCTTCCACAGGCTTCATGAGCTGATGGACTTCCAAAGTGTCGATAAAAAAATAGATCATCATTCAACTTCGGCTAATCTTTCAACAATTCTCGAGTTTGGAACTCAGATAAATTCAAGCCGCATTCCGGAATTTGTTCTCAATAATATTCTATTTACCTGCCTTGCAAAATTTTTAGTCAGCAAGGGAGCAATCTATTTATTTAACAAAAAGAATTTATTCCTCAGAGCCTCAAAGGGAATTGCAATAGAAAAGATTGACCAAGAGATTAAAATCCATTCAAAATCATCTAAGCAGAAACTTAAAGATTCCGCTGAAATTGCACGAATCAAAACTAAATATGATTTTCAGATTGTTGAATTAATTCATACATCGGATCAAGAACTGGGAATTCTTTTTTTAGGGAAAAAATTGAATGGTGCGGAATTCAATGAGGATGATGTCTATTTACTCCAGGCAATTTTAAACATTTCTGCACCTGCTATCGAAAATTCTAATTTTATCGATGAGTTAAAAATTGTAAACCAGGAACTCAAGTCCAAAGTCACACAAATTAGAGCTTTGTTCGAAATGAGCAAGGAATTCAGCTTACTGCTCGATGCGAAAAATGTCAGCAAGTTATTGAGCTATACAATCATGGGTAATTTGCTTGTTAAGAGATATACATTCTTATACAAGCAGAAAAATATGATGAAGGTTTTGGATACAAATTTTTCAGAAGGATCCTTTGGAACAGATGATCAATTGGACGAAATCGGACAGAAGTTAGATGAGTATAATATCCTAACTTCAACGAGAGCAGATGAATTTAAAGAAGAAATCTCGAAATCACTTAGTCAGATAGAAATTGATCTTGTCGTTCCGATGCAAATCAAAAATGAAACTATCGGATTGATATTGCTCGGACGTAAATCTTCGGGTGAAGATTATTCTGAGAATGATATGGAATTTCTCGAATCGCTTGGCAGCGTCGCAATGGTTTCCCTCGAGAATGCAAGATTGTTCAAGGAAGCAATCGAGAAACAAAAGATGGAAGAAGATCTGGCGATAGGAAAAGAGATCCAGCAAAACCTTTTTCCGAAAGTGATCCCGAAATCAATTGTTTATGATATTTCTGCTCTAAATATTTCATCGAAGCAGGTTGGAGGGGATTACTACGATGTCTTCCGTTTGAACGATAAAGAGATTCTAATTCTTATTGCTGATGTATCGGGAAAAGGAGTAGGTGCTTCACTTTTGATGGCTAATCTTCAAGCGTTCATTAAATCATTAACCAAGTTTGAATTCGATCTTTGCAGTTTAACTTCAAAAGTGAATGATCTCTTAGTTGAAAATCTAACTCCCGGAAAATTCATTACGTTCTTTTGGGGAATTCTTAATGAAGATACTCGAACGATAAAATATGTTAATGCCGGACATAATCCACCTCTACTGGTCCGGGACAAAAAAATAACGGGTCTGGATAAAGGAGGAATGATACTTGGGGTTATGAAGTCGCTGCAAAATTATAATTGCGAAACTGTTCCACTGGAAGAGGGTGACATTATTTGTCTTTTCACCGACGGTGTAACTGAAGCTAAAAATTCGACCGATGAAGAATATTCAGAAGAGAGACTTTATGAAAAGATTCTCGATAATATAAATTGTGATCCAAAGACTATAATCGAAAAAATAACCGGCGACCTTAAAGAATTTTCTTCGCAGGTTGAACAGAGCGATGATATTACACTACTTATTGTTAGAGTGAATTCTTAATTTTCCCAAAACTTATTAAGCCAACCACCAAAAAAAATCCTGCTGAGATTAAAAATCCCAATCTAACTCCATAATGAAGTGCAATCATACCACTTAAGATTGGTCCCATTAAGTTTCCAAGTATCTGTGCACTACTGGCAAAACCCATAATTCCACCACGTCTTTCGAGTGGTGTATTATGACTGACCAAAGTATAAATCACGGGAAGAATTCCTCCGAGAGCAAAACCAAGAAATGCTCTAACGATCATCACTGAAAGCGGTTCATAAAGCACAAAGTGCAATGCATAGCAGACTGATCCAATGCTCGCGGCAATTAGCAATAACTTATTCGAAGAAATTTTTTCACTTAACTTTCCCCAAAATGGAGCGGCGATAACAGTAAAAATTCCCATGATGCCATAAAGAACTCCTGCAGTAGTTGCAAGATAGTTGTGATCAATATTCAAAGTCTCTACATATAGTGCAAATAATGGCTGAATGAACCCGATACCTGTTTGTGCGATTACAATTAACAATAAAAGTATTTTCAGTTGTTTGAAATTAAATATGAATTGGAAATTCTGTCTCATCCGATATTTGGTTTGAGGGCTATCCGAAATTTTATTTTCTTTGACAAGAATAATAACCAACAAACCACTTAAAGCGCAAAGTCCAGCTACGAGAAAAAAAATTGGACGAATACCGATTGTGTCAGCCAATGTCCCGCCAAAAAAAGGTCCAAGCACCATGCCCGCAGAAGTTGCAGATTGTAAAATTCCTAACGCATAACCGGTCTTTTCTTTTGGGGTGGTAGTTGAAATAAGAGCTAATGATGCCGGTAAAAATCCACTAATTGCTCCTTGAATCAATCTTGCAGCAACTAATTGGTAAACATTCTGAGAAAGTCCCACGAACAATTGTGCAAGTGCCAAGCCAAAAATGGCGCGGATGACCATTAATTTTCTACCGTACTTATCTCCCAAAAATCCCCAAAAAGGGACAAGAAAAAATGAAAGTAAAAATGGTCCGGAAAATACAAAACCGCTCCATTGAGCTGTCTCGTGAACGTCAGTAACACCAAGCTCACGAACAAATAAGGGGAGGAATGGAATTACAAGGCTCATCCCGAGCATTGCAATAAATTGGCAGATACACATTAAAAACAGATTACGTCGCCAGGACATACTATAGATAGAAAATAAACTAAATTCTTTAATGCAAAATAGTGATAAATATTTTTAATTCTTTTGTGAAAATTTAAGATTAAAAAGATCAGTAGATTAAATGTGCAATCATTTATTTAATTCTAAATTTTATATGCTAAAATGGTAAG
>JAHJVF010000272.1 GCA_018828505.1 Bacteroidota bacterium
AATCCATTTTTGACGACCTTGACCACATAAGCAATTCTTGATCTTCTTTTGGGGTCAGAACAATTTTTCCTATACTTGCCATAAGATATTTTTGCTGCAAATATAGTGAAAGTAAACCAACTAACAAATCATTACACTAGCTGTCCCGCAGAATGCGGGAAAGGAAATGGTCAACGTTTTTAAAATACGACAATACAATTCTATAAATCTCAAGTATGGATATTCGATGATTGACATCCGAACACCAAAGGAGCTCATTTATGAAAGCTAAGTCATTCGATGCAGTGAAGTTCATGCGGGAAACAAGAAACGAATTGAGTAAGAAGTATCAACACAGCCCTGAAGCTCAAGAGAAAGACCTTTCCCGTATCAGAAAGAAGTATTGTAATCTCAAACGCACTACAACTAACAAACGGTTAAAAGTCGCTCGTTGAATAACATAAGGGTACCTCTAAAAACCTATTCTGCGAATCCCGAAACTTCGGGACGTAATCTGCGGGAGAATATTTCCCGCCCGCCTGCCTCTTTCGGTTCTATGTGGCGGGCAGGCTGATTTCGCTGATTGCCGCAGATAAAAAAAACACGTTCAGTTTTTAGAGATGCCCAATAACATTAAAATACTCGCAACATCACGCTTTGCGGGACGTTTTTTAGCCTGAACGTTATGTGAAAATGCGCCGCAACGAGGTTTAATTGGGCAGGCTAAATCAGGTGATCCAAGTATCTTGAGCCGTGAACAACTCGATGGATTTCAATCGTTCGTCTACGCACAATGTAGAAGACAAGGTAGGATTCAACAATCAGAACTCGGTAGCCGTACTCTCGAAGTTTTGGATGACATGGAACGCGACCCAAGAATGGCTGTTGCTCAAGAAGTCCAATCCGTCTATCGAGCTTTTCGACAAACGACAAAGCTCGATTCGGGCTGTCTTGTGCAATGTAGTCGAAGATCGAAACGAGGTCGTCTTGCGCAACGGGAAGATAGCGTAGCCTGTGCTTAGTGGGCATTGGCTCGGCCGGCGGAGCTTGGTCATCATCTGTCTGTGCGTGATGCCCTTCTTCCCTGCTGCCGATTGAGCTTGAGCAACTCCGAGTTTTTCAAATAGCTCAACTTGAGCCTTCAGTCGCTCGTAATGGTCGATGCTCATCACAACCAGATCGCCTTCGCCGTTAGTTGTCAGATAGACAGGCTCATCCTGATCGTGGCAGATGGTGGCGATCTCTCTGGTTCGGTTGCGCAAGCTTGAGATCGATTTTATGATTGGCATAAGCTTCTCCGTAAATAGTCTGAGTGCAAATTAGTATCAAATTCTGATAAAATCAAGTATGACGTGCGGCGCACTTCACATAACAGCAGGCACTAAGATGTTCGCTCATTTGAAAAATACGAACTGAAAGTGCTCACTCCATTTGTTTTAGCGTAGGAAAAAGGAATTTATTATAGCAGCAAAAACAATGGTGTGGTTTGTGCAAACGTTAGAAGTAATGCCAATCCACTAAAAGCTGGATGGTACATTTTCTAATTTTACGACTTTTTTTCTACTCATATCTCAATGCATCGACGGGATCGAGTTTAGATGCCTGCCAGGCCGGTACAATTCCCGAAATTATTCCAACAATTGCAGAAATTATCAACGAAAGAAATACAATTTCGAGAGGCATGGCAGTCGGTAAAAACTTATCAACCAATAGAGATAATGGAAATGCGATCATCAACCCGATTATTCCACCGAGCAAGCAGATTAAAATCGCTTCGATAAGAAATTGTGCTAAGACGGTTCTTCGTTTTGCACCGATAGCTTTTCTAATTCCGATCTCTTTAGTTCGCTCTTTCACTGAAACGAACATTATGTTCATAATTCCAATTGCACCGACAAAGAGAGATAAAAATGTGATTACTAATCCTGCGATTTGAATAACTCCAACCGTATCGTTGTAAGCTTTTAAAAATGCTTCCTGCTGATTGATAGCAAAATCATCTTCTTTGCCTGGTGGAACTTTACGGAGTTTTCTCATAATCCCGCGCAATTCCTCTTTTGCATCATCAAGCTTATCCATTGAAACGACTTTTACATCGATTCGTGTTGTTCGTCTTTGACCTAAATTTTTTTGAAATGATGTGATCGGCATAATAACCTGTCCATCGAGACTGAATCCGCCAAAAAGACTCTGCCCTTGTTTTTCGAGAATTCCAATCACCTTGTAAGGATGATCATTTATTTTGATAATTTTGTTTAATGGACTTTCACCTGTGAAGAGTTCGCGTGCAATATCTGCCCCGATCAAGCAGACATCTCTTCCCGCCCTATCTTCGAGAGTGGTTAGAAATCTTCCCTCTTGAGGTAAGATATTATTCGTTAAAGCAAAATCTGTTGTTGTTCCATAGATTATCGTCGACATAACAGACTTATCTTTGTATTTAATAGTCCTCCCGAATGTTCGCATATTGGGAGCAACTGCGACAGCATTTTTCATTTGCTCACGAAGAATATCTGCATCTTCGATCTTAATATCTTTTCGATTTCTGTAAGTCCACCAATCATCTCCATGAAACCAAGGGAATTTATCGACATAGAGAACGTCTGTTCCAAAACTTGAGATCGAACTAATAAATGCCCGATTCAATCCTTCTATTGCAGTGCTCATTAAAGTAACCGCAACAATCCCGATGACAATTCCAAGAGTTGTCAATGCCGAGCGCATCTTGTTAACTTTGATTGCGCTCAAAGAGATTAATAGACTTTCTTTTAATTCTAACGAGTAATTAAATAATTTTCCCAATTAGATACTTTCAAAATAAAACTAACCAATCCAGATACATCGGGATCGTTTTTTTAATTGTCATTTTGTTACTGTTCGGGTAGTTATATTTTTTTGCCACAAAGACACTAAGGCACAAAGGTTCACCAAGAAATTCAATCTCATAAGACAATTCGTTTTATTCCATTTTTAATGAGCGGAACATTAAAGTTTATCAAATAGCCAAGTCGTTTCCCTGTCAATTTTAAATGACTCAATAATTGCGCTTCCCAAACGGGATTAACGGTTTCTAATGCTTTCAGTTCACAAATCGCCAAATCATTAACCATAACATCAAGCCGCAAACCCTCACTGAATACTATTCCATCAAATACAATTGGAATGTCTAACTGTCGTTTAATTGTACAGCCATCTTTAGCCAGAACATGGCAAAAACAAACTTCATAGACCTTTTCAAGAAGTCCGGGACCTAATGCCTTATGAACTACATATGCAGCATTAACAATCAATTTACCTGTTCTTTCTTCTTCCGCAGACAAGGGTAAAAATTTTTCTTTGTGCATCTTAGTGCCTTTGTGCCTTAGTGGCAAGTTTTTTTTTTCTTCATAGATATCCGAATAGTAGTAACGTCATTTTTTATTAGTGATCACCATCCACCAAAGGGTCTTTTTTCCAAGCAAGGTCTTGGCAAAAAGTAAACACTTACAAAATAAAACTAACCAACCTGCCACCCGCCGTAGGCGGGCTATGTTGTGGCAGGTTCGATATTCCCGCCACAAGATAGCCCGCCACAAAATAGCTATGAATGGGCAGGCTCTGTATTGGCAGGCATTATTCATTTTTTCATTTAGCTTTTTTTCAAAGGAAAAAATGTAGACCTTATTCGTACCTTAATGCTTCTATTGGATCAAGATTGGCAGCTTTGTACGCTGGATATGTTCCAAATGTAATACCGACACCAACACAAAGCAATATCCCAATGGTTACCCAAACTATTGGAATTGTAAATGTACCTCCAATAAAGCTGCTTGCAAGATTACCTGCACCGACACCAAGCAGTATACCGATCAGACCTCCAAGCTGACAAAGAATTATTGCTTCGATTAAAAACTGAATTAAAATATCTCTCCTTCTTGCTCCAACAGATTTACGGATACCGATTTCCTTTGTCCGTTCAGTAACAGAAACGAGCATGATATTCATGATCCCTATTCCGGCTGCAAGAAGAGCAATTGCGGCTACAGCAAAAACCCCGATTTTCACACCATCAGTTACTTCGTTTACCTGAGAGATTAATGACTCATTCGAAAAAATATCAAAATCATTTTCTTCTCCCGGTCCAAGTTTTCTTACAACACGAAACGAGCCAATAGATTTATCAATGGTTTCATCGTAGGTTTCCTTTGATGTGCTCATAATTGTAATATTGATGCTGCCTTCAACGCCAGTCCAAGGATCTACCTCACCAAAATTTTTGAAAAATGTTGTGATAGGAATTATCATAAAATTATCACGGCTCTGCCCGAATCTTTCACCCTGTTCTTCAAGAACGCCGGCAACTTCATAACGATGACCGGAAACCCTGATAACATTTCCAATCGGACTTACATTTGGAAAAAGCTTATCGACAATATCTTTTCCGATGAGAATGATATCAGTTGCAAAATCAACGTCGCTTGAGTTGATGTTCCTTCCGTAATCGACAAACCACTGATTAGTCTGCATGGCTTCGGGCGTAATGCCGGATAACATCAAATTCGGATTAGTCTCTTTGTTTTGGAATTTCGCCATTACCCGGAATTTCCACTTCTCAGCAGCGATGTATTTCGCATCTTTCAATAAATCTTTCAATCTGAGAAATTCATCGAACGTTATATTTCGTCTCTTCTCAAATTTCTTTCTCTCTGCTGGATCTCCGGACCGAAATGCAGGAAGCTTTTGTATCTGGAACGTATTTGTACCGAGCTGCGATAATCCTCCTTCAATATTATCCTGCATAATAGTTACAACTGTCATGATCGCAATGATAGAAAAAATGCCAACCACAATTCCCAAAATAGTCAATAATGCACGGAGCTTATTTGTCCTGAGCGAGTAGATTGATATTTTAAGCAGTTCTAAAATGTTCATGAGTCTACTCTTAAAGGAGTTTTATAATTAGAAAATTCAAAATTCTTTCCGTTAGAAAAACAAAGTACTTTTTTAGATGGCATTTTAGACCTGCCAGCCATACTCGGCTACAGGAGGCAGGCTGGTTCGGCTCATTCATCATTCATACCTTAATGAATCAACCGGATCGAGCTTTGCTGCCGTGTATGCAGGGGCAAATCCTGATAAGACTCCGGTTATGAGTGAAATTATTATAGCGAGTATTACAGAAGATGCTTGAACTGATGTCGGCAGGAACTGATTTACGACATAGCTCAGAATTACTGCGATTATTAAACCGATTATTCCGCCAATCAGACAAATCGTTGCAGACTCGAGTAAGAATTGTAAAAGAATATTTCTGCGTTTTGCACCGATCGCTTTGCGAATTCCAATTTCTCTTGTCCGTTCTTTCACAGAAACGAACATGATATTCATAATTCCAATTGCTCCGACAAACAGTGCAAGTCCTGTAATAAAAAATCCTCCGATCTCAATCACTCCAACAGTACTTTCATAAATACTCGTTAGACCTTCCTGTTGATTGACAGAAAAATCTGATTCCTCCCATGCTTTAAGTTTTCTTATCTGCCTCATTGCTTGTTCGGCTTCTATTTTTGTTTCTTCTACAAGTTGTGGACTTTTTGCCCTCACATTGATAGTAACGGAACGCCACATCAATCCGAAATGCTTAAACAATGATTTTATTGGCATGTATGCCTGTTTATCGGGATTGAATGAACCAAGGAGAAAACTTCCCTGCTTCTCCAAAACGCCAACAACCAGGTAACTATGCCCGCCGATTTTGATCTGCATACCAATCGGATCAATATTATTGAATAAATTTTCTGCAATATCAGAACCTAGGACAACCACATCTCTTCCCGCATTACTTTCAACTTCGGAATAAAACCTTCCGCTATTAAATGAAAAGTTTGTCGTTGCTAAATACTCTGAAGTTGAGCCGGAGATAAACACTGATTCAGCAGTTTTATCCCGGTACTTAATTGTTCGAACAGAGAATGCGCTGGGCGCTATTGCAAGCGGAAGTTTAACAAGCTCTTTGAATTTCTCATAATCTTCATACTGGATGTTTCTTCGATTCCGAATCTTCCACCAATCTTGATTAGAGAACCAGGCAAATTTATCGATGTACAAAACATCTGAACCGAGCGAGCTGATTCCAGATTCGAAAGAGTTATCAACTCCTTTAATTGCTGTTGACATCAATACAACCGAGCATACGCCAATAACAATCCCAAGTGTTGTTAGCACTGAACGGATCTTATTAGCTTTTATAGCCTGTAAAGAAATTAATAATCCTTCTTTAAATTGTACAAACATTTAAATCAGTTCTTCACAATCTTCCCAATTTTTTTTGTGACGAGTTCGTCAGATTCAATCAATCCGTCACGTAACCTAATAATTCGATTTGCATGTTCTGCAATGTATTCTTCGTGAGTTACAAGAATGATTGTATTTCCTTTTTCATGAAGCTCTTCAAAAAGCTGCATGATTTCTTCACCAGTTTTTGAATCGAGATTCCCTGTTGGTTCATCTGCAAGAATGATAGATGGATCATTCACAAGCGCGCGTGCAACAGCAACTCTTTGTCTTTGTCCACCGCTAAGTTCATTTGGTTTGTGGTGGATTCGATCAGCAAGTCCGACATTCTCAAGCGTAATTCTGGCTTTTTCTTTTCTTTCAGAAGAATGAACACCGGCATAAATCAATGGTAATTCAACGTTATGCAAAGCATTCGATCGCGGTAAAAGATTAAATGTCTGAAACACGAAACCGATTTCTCTGTTACGAATATTAGCTAATTCGTTATCATCCATTTCGCTGACATTTTCTCCGGTAAAACGATACAATCCTGAAGTAGGTGTATCCAAACATCCGATAATATTCATTAATGTTGATTTACCGGAACCTGAAGGACCCATGATAGCGATATATTCATTCTTCTTGACCGTTAGAGAAACATCCGCCAGAGCATGCACTTCATCGATACCCATGACATAGGTCTTGGCGATATGTTCCATTTCAATTATTACTGAATTAGTATTAGTCATTTTAATTACCTTAATTTTAGGATTCTTTTTGGCCGCTTCGTTTTTGAGTATTGTCAACACGGACTTTCGAGTCTTCCTGCAACTCGCGGCTTATTGCTCTGTAGCTTCCCGATACGACTTCTTCCTCTCCCTTTAATCCTTCTTTGATCTCGATATAAGTATCATCGCTGATTCCGGTTTTAACTTTCAAGAATTTTGCTTTTCCTTCTTGTACAATGAACACACCTTCTGAGGGCTTTTCATTTTTTCCCCGTAGGGGTGCATTCGCATTGGATTGTTTATCTGAACTTGCTGATTCTTCTGCCGGATTACTATCATCTTTCTCTGCTATATCTTTTTTGGGCATTCGTGTAGTTACGCTTTGAATAGGTACGGTCACAACATCAATACGGGTTTCAGTTTGAATATCAGCATTCGCGGACATACCTGGTTTTAGTGCTACTTCCGAATTCAAAATTCGAATCTTCACTTCAAAATTTACGACTTCTTCTTGCGTGCCAAGTCCTTTTGCTTTTGCCGTGTTTCCAATTTCATAAACAACAGCGGTGAACTTTTTATCGGGATAAGCATCGACATCTATTTTCGCCGTATCTCCGACAGAGATCAATACTACATCGTTCTCGTCAACTTCAACAACAACTTCCATTTTTTTCAAATCTGCAACTGTCATCAAGTTTGAACCTTGTGTAAAACCGGTTCCTAAAATTCGCTCACCAGATTTAACATTTAACTGACTGACAATCCCATCCATTGGAGAGAGTATAGTAGTTTTTGCTAATTGTTCACTCGCTTCCTTCAGCGATGCCTCTGCCTGTTGTACAGAAGCTTCTGCAGATTGAACTTGTGCTTTTGTAGTTTCATACTGTGCACGAATTGCCTCTATCTCAGCATCGCTTGAAAGACCCTTGCCGTATAATTCACGTACACGGTTAAAGTCAGATTCGATTTTATTCATCTGAATTTTTTGAATGGAAAGATTTGAACGTGCAGATGCTAAATTTGCTGCGACTCTTTCTCTTTGTGCGAGGTAGGTATTTTGTTTGATCTTCAAGAGGAGAGTTCCTTTAGTGACTCTATCCCCTTCTTTAACAGGCAGTGCAACAATTTCACCAGAAACTTCCGGAGTAATTACAACTTTGAACTCAGGTTGAATCTTTCCTGTAGCACTTACAACTTGAGTAATGGTTCTTTTAGATGCCTTTTCTGTTTGAACAAGAACGATGTCTTCTTTATTCCCGCCAAAGATCACCAATCCTGCAATGATAAGAACAAGAGCACCGATAATTGATAGTACGAT
Source organism: Bacteroidota bacterium (assembly GCA_018828505.1). Taxonomy (GTDB): domain Bacteria; phylum Bacteroidota; class Ignavibacteria; order Ch128b; family Ch128b; genus JAHJVF01. Next base: position 8,281 of record JAHJVF010000272.1, read on the forward strand.
TATTTTCTTCTTTGACTTCTTTTTACCGTTAGCCATTTATAACTCCTAAAATAAAATTAAAACTTATCCAAAGGTCACAGACTCCTTTGGAGATCCTTCGGATTATTCCTTTACATCAAATGATTTGTATTCTAAAATTCCTAAGTAATATTCCATCTGCTTTCTAATAAGCAGGTAATCGAAAGTTGAGTTTATTAGTTCTCCCTGGGCTTGTGTGAACTGTGAATTAGCAATTAATAGATTGAGCAATGTTCCTGAACCAAGGCTATATTTTTCCTCATTGATCCTTAAATTTTCTTTTGCAGCAATCACATTTTTATTGTTCACATCGAGTTTTTTCTTTGCCGCTTGCAAATCGAGAGATGCCTTTTTGAGGTTGACTTTAATTGTTCGTTCAAGTTCAGAAATACCTAATTCTGCATTCTTATAGTTTACCTCAGCAAATTGTACCCGATTCGAAGTTAACCAGCCGTTAAATATCGGTATACTCAAATTTAATCCGGCAATATAGGTTCTCGAATCAAGACTCGTTAGACTTGAGAAAGAGTTGGCGCGGATGCTTGCACTTAATGAACCAGTAAGCCGCGGAAGATGTCCGCTTCTTGCAATCGTAATTGCGTAATCATAACTCTGTAAATCTAACTGCCTGGCGAAATAATCAACTCTATTTTCAAATGCAGTTTCGATGAGTTTTTCAAAGTCGGTAAACTCCCTCTCTAACTTTTTGTACTCAACAGTATCGATCGTTGCCAAAGCATCTGCATCTATGAGTACATAATCTTTCGCTACATCGAGACTTAAGAAAGAGATCAAATCATTCTTTGCATTTTCATAATTGTTTCGAGCTTGTATTACAAGCAGCTCGCTGTTACCGAAATTAACTTGCTGCTGATAAACATCTGCTAAGGTTATCTGTCCAACTCGATTTCGTTCGGTGATTGTTTCTAAACTTTTATTATTCCACTTTAAATTTTCTTCCTGTACAGCTAACAAACGCAGACTTTTCAGTACTCCAAAATATTTCGTCTGTGTTTGAAATACGATGTCCTGTTTCAATCGTTCTAATCTATATCTATCTGATTCATAATTTGATTTTGATTGACCTATCGTGGCAAAGTTTGAGAGTCCATCAAACAGGGTCAAACCTGAACTCACCGATGCGGAATAGCTTCTTGATTGTGCTGAAGTTTTTGGAACCGGAAATGATATTCCACCAACTGTAATTACGCCACCTTCATCTTCAGAGAGCGCCCATGAGAAGCCGCTGCTTGCAGATAATGTCGGTAGGAGACCACCGTATGCACTTTTAACTTGATTTTCACTTGTTTCTAAATTGTTTTTTGATTGTTGTAAAGGGACATTTCTTTGAAGGGCTATTTTTACTGCTTCCTCCATGTTCAGACTTAATGGCTGCTGAGCAAAACCGATAGTCAGCAAAATTGTAAAGAACATTGCGAAAATAGTTCGAGTCATTCTGTACTCCACGAATAATTTATTGTTTATAACGAATCGTATTTATTAATGTTGCGAAAATTATCAACTAACTTTGACAATCTTTCTGAATTTTGGTTTAAATATTCCTTTGCAGCTTCATAAGTATTTTCGATTTCACCTTCTAAAATTGCTTCTTCAATTTCATTCTTGATAATACCGACACCTTTGCAGGGAGGAAGATCAAACATTTCCAT
>JAHJVF010000273.1 GCA_018828505.1 Bacteroidota bacterium
CCTAAATCTCCCGACAAGTCGGGACAAGCTCTCTCTTAAAAAGTGGAACATCCCGCTTGCGGGGAGAGGGACTTTTTCCCGAAGAGGAATGGCTTCGCCAGAAAATCGAGCGAAATCGCCCCTTCTCTTTGGCCTGCCCGCCACACATATAACGGGAGAGGCAGGCGGGTAAGAGAAGGGGTAGGGGGATGAGTTCTACCTGCCCGCCATGTCGATAGCGAAGAGGTAGGCGGGATAGTTACCAAAATAAAATCCTTACTTTGGTATAATATCGTGATAGTTATTTTAATTAATGTGGCACAAAACTGATATAGAATTATTTTTGTAACTTTGATATATTGAATTCAAATGTTTAAGAAACTGAAAGCAATTTTTAAGAAAAGGTACGATGTACTTCTTATCCCGAAAAATGGAAGAAGCACAGATAGAGTTTTGAGGACGACCTTATTCAGGGCTGTTTTATTAATAGTAGTTTTGTTTGTAATATCTAACTCAATTCTCCTCTCGTTTTTGGCGTTTACTCCCATTATGGACTATATGCCTGGATTCGATATCATCTCGAGGGAAGAGATGAGTCAGATCTCAGAAATAAAAGATAAAATGTTGCATATCTCAAAAGAGTTTGAGCGGGTGAAAAGAAATAACCAAAGACTTCAGCTCATTTTGGAAGGGAAGCCAATTCCAACTGATGAACGGGAACTCGATTCAAATTATGTTAAAGAAAGGATGAAGAGAGATTCATTACGATTGTTATCAAAACCATTCTCCAACAACATATTTCTTGCCTTCAAAAGAATATTTAATCTCTATTTCGATAATTCTGAGAAGGATTCGACTAGAGTTGTGAATTCAGATAGAACTCTACATCTCAGTTTTGTATCTCCAGTTATGGGAGTAATCACTCAGAATTTTTATCCAAAAAATTCCCATTTTGGAATTGATTTTGCCGTAAGAACCGGAACACAGGTGCGAGCGGTAGCTTCCGGTGTTGTGATCTTTTCCGATTATACGATTAATGATGGATATAAAATTATTTTATCTCATCCCTCCGGTTATATCTCCGTGTATCAGCACCTTTCAGTTTTATTAAAGAAAGAACGTGAAAAAGTATTTCAAGGAGATGTGATCGCTTTATCCGGCAATACCGGTAAGCTCACAAGTGCTCCGCATCTTCATTTCGAAATCTGGAAAAATAATAAACCAATTGATCCAAAAACTATTTGTGTAGATTTATATGAAAAATAAAGAAAAATTCAGTGATGAACTCTCAATACTTTCTAACAATGTCCAAATTAAAGGAAACATTTCGGCACAAGGTAATTTTAGAATAGAAGGACATGTTGAAGGCGAGGTCGTTGTACGCGGCAATTTATTTTTAGGTGAAAATGCTACCGTAAAAGGAAATATTACATCTAATAATTTTACCTGCAACGGAAATGTATATGGAAAAATAATGATCGATGAAAAATTGATCATTGAAAAAAAATCCAAGATAAATGGAGATATCTCAACTAAGTCAATGATAGTTGAAGAAGGAGCTGAAATTAACGGCAAATGTATAATGTCTTCGGGAAGCAAAATTCAGCAAGAGACTTAGAGATTGATCGATCCACAAAAAGTTAAAAATGATCAGAGAAAATTTATTGAGGGGTACGCGAAAGCGGGACCATATCTCGGTCTTGGTGCTCAGATGGCGGCTACAGTTATTTTAATGGTCTTTCTTGGAAAATTTCTTGACGACCATTTCGGATCGACTCCGGCTTTCATTTTGATTTTCTCTTTACTTGGCTCTTTTGCAGCAATTTATAATTTTATTCGACAGGTTCTTCGATTGAGCGAGAAAAAGAAAAATGAGACTAAATGATCTGTCGTTTTTCAAGAAACATGCACTTTTCAACCTCCCATTACTCACTATTTTGTTGATTTTGGCTTATTTAATTTTCAATAATGAAATCGTACTTGGTATTTTAGTAGGTTATCTTCTTTGTTCGATTCACACTGTAATCGGTTATTTTTCGTTTGAGTATTCATTTTCTAAGTCGAACACAACATTTTTGAAATATTATTTCGGCGGAATGATGGTTCGGCTTTTTTTATTGCTATTCCTTGTGTTTTTTATCGTGAAATATATTGGCATAAATATAAATAGTTTGTTATTTTCGCTCCTCATTTTTTACTTAATAAACTTAGTATTGGAGTTACAACACATAATTAAACGGCAAAATCGATTAATTTAGATTTATGAGCCGAACCAGCCTGCCTCTTGTAACTGAATATGGCTGGCAGGTCTAATGACAGAGTCATCACTTTGTGAAAAGGTATAATTGATGCCTGCCACGATAACGCTATTTAGTGGCGGGAAAGAATATTTCAAATATCGTCCAACCCGCCTGCCTCACCTGCCCGCCAAGTCAGATCTCGTGAGGCAGGCGGGTGAGATAAGATTTGGCGGGCAGGAATCAAATCCGAAAATTTGTAAAACGACCTTTTGCCTGCCTGCCAGTTTACATACCGAAGATATGCAGGCAGGCCATAGGCATCCCTCACGGGATTAGAGTAGGCTCATTTATGGATACGACGAAAGTAGTAATAGACACTCTGGCACATAAAGCTGATAACAGCAGCGGTTGGATAATTGATCATATTGTGGATAGTAATGTATTAGATTTTGAGCCGTTTTTTAGTGTTACTCTCCCGGCAATTCATTTGAATCTTTTTGGAGTTGATCTTGACCTGTCAATTACAAAACATGTTGTCTTCCTATGGCTTGGTGCGTTGATAGTGTTTTTACTAATGCTAATGACGGCACGAAGCTATAGAAAATCACTTGTTCCCAAAGGGTTGGCGAATGTAATGGAAGTGTTGGTGACTTTTATTAGAGATGAAATTGTTGCCCCAACCGTGGGAGATTCATACACCAATAAGTTTTTACCCTTTCTTGGAACTATCTTTTTTTTCATTCTAACTTGTAATTTTTTAGGTTTGCTCCCTTATGGTTCTACAGCGACTTCTAATATATCCGTAACTGGGGCTCTTGCCTTAATTAGTTTTGTCGTTACGCAATTTGCCGGAATGAGGAAAAACGGAGTGTATGGATACGTAAAAGGATTGATCCCACAAGGAGTACCTGTGTTTCTTTTACCCATCATGTTTGTAGTTGAAATACTTGGTCTTTTCACCAAACCTTTTGCTTTAATGATCCGACTTTTTGCAAATATGACTGCGGGTCATGTCGTTATTATGGCTTTGATAGGTTTAATTTTTATACTTAAGACACCATTCATTTCACCGGTGTCTATATTATTTGCACTTTTTATTTACTTGCTTGAAATGTTAGTAGCATTGATTCAAGCATACATATTTACAATGTTGTCATCCCTTTTTATCGGCATGGCAATTCATCAAGAACACTAAATTAAACGGAGGAATTAATAAATGGAATCATTAGGATTTGCATATTTAGCAGCGGGAATTGGCGCTGCGTTAACAGTAATCGGTGCCGGATTCGGTATTGGAAAGTTAGCTAGCTCCGCAATGGATGCAAGCAGCCGTCAACCCGAAGCACTTGGTGATATTAGAACTTCGATGATCATTGCAGCAGCTCTTATCGAAGGTGTCTCTTTGTTCGCTTTGGTTATTTGTATTTTGCTCGCTCTTAAGTAAACTGACAGATTTTTGAAATGGAGAATTTATTATTTTCTTTGAATTTTTTTCTGCTGTCTGGCGGAGAAAAGGGTGGATTGCTCGATGTAAATCCAGGTTTGATCTTTTGGACTGTAGTTACATTTATCCTTCTGTTGTTTCTATTAAAAAGAACTGCCTGGAAACCAATGCTCGAGGCACTAAAGCAAAGAGAAGATTCGATTCGTATAGCCCTTGAAAAATCTGAACAAGCAAAACTTGAAGCGGAAAAAATTCTTGAAGAGAATAAGAAAAATTTAGCCGCTGCTGAAGAGCGTGCTAAGAAAATCATTGATGAGGGAAGAGAGTTTTCGAATAAACTTAAGGCGGAAATCCTTGAAAAAACCAATGATGATGCGCGTAAATTGCTCGATCAGGCAAAAATTGAGATCGAAAGAAAAAAAGACGACGCCCTTAATGAGCTTCGTGAAGTTGTAGCTGATCTGGCAATTCAGGCAGCGGAGAAGCTAATAGATGAAAAACTTGATGATAAAAAGCATCGAAGCTTAATTGATAAATTTATTAGTACTTTGCCAAGGCAGTAAGCGTGGGTAGTTTCAGAATTACAAATAGATATGCTATTGCATTAATTGAACTTTCAATTGAAGAGAAGTCTTTAGATTCGATCAGTAAAGACCTTGAAATTATCAAGAAAACTATCCAGGGATCAAAAGATTTATCACTATTAATTCAAAGTCCCATCGTTAAACCGGCTAAGAAGAAAGACATTTTAACAAAAATATTTAGTAAGAAAATTTCTACAGTTACTCAAAGGTTTTTGGATTTGGTAATTGATCGCAACAGAGCATATCTTATTCCAGAAATAATCGAACAATTTTTTGATCTTCGAGACAAGCATCTTGGGATTGTTAATGTTTTTGTTCGCAGCTCTGCAATATTCGAAAAAGATCAGTCAGATAATCTCATAAAGCAGCTTGAGGATTATACAAGTAAAAAAGTCAGAGTAAATTTTTCATTAGATTCTTCACTTAAAGGAGGATTCGTTGTACAGTTAGGTGATACAGTACTTGACGCAAGTTTAAGGCATCAACTTGATGTTCTAAAAAATAAATTCCTCCATGGTTCGGAAGAAATGAATTGAGTAATAATTAATTTAGAAAAAGGTTAAAAATGGCAGAAGTAAGACCAGATGAAGTTTCCTCAATATTAAGAAAAGAACTTTCAGGTTTTAAAAAAGAAGTAGATGTTTATGATGTAGGAACCGTTTTATCAGTAGGTGATGGTATTGCCCGGGTTTACGGTTTATCTAAGGTAATGGCAAGTGAACTCGTGGAATTTCCAAATGGTGTTTTTGGAATGGTTCTTAATCTTGAAGAGGATAACGTCGGCGCCATTCTGTTCGGCGAGGATCATCTTGTAAAAGAAGGTGATATAGTTAAGAGAACAAAACGAGTCGCATCTATTCCCGTCGGTGACCAGCTTTTAGGTAGAGTTGTAAATCCTCTTTGTCAACCGCTCGATGGAAAAGGTCCCATTAAAACGGATAAGTATCTACCGATAGAGAGAAAAGCACTTGGTGTTATTTTTCGCCAACCGGTAAAAGAACCCCTTCAAACAGGTATTAAGGCAATCGATGGGATGATCCCGATCGGAAGAGGGCAAAGAGAATTAATTATTGGTGATCGTCAAACCGGTAAGACTGCAATTGCTCTCGATGCAATAATAAATCAAAAAATTACCCACACCGAAGAAGCTAAGAAGCAAGGTGTGAAGCCGGTTTATTGTATTTATGTAGCCATCGGTCAAAAAGGTTCGTCTGTTGCTCAAGTGGTCGCCAAACTCGAAGAAGCAGGAGCAATGGAATACACAACCATTATTTTAGCTTCAGCCGCAGATCCAGCACCTATGCAGTTTATCGCACCATATTCAGGCGCAACACTTGGTGAATTTTTTAGGGATAGTGGAAGGCATTCTTTAGTTATTTACGATGATCTTTCAAAACATGCACAAGCATATCGTCAAGTTTCACTATTACTCAGACGACCACCTGGACGGGAAGCTTATCCCGGAGATATTTTTTATCTTCATTCAAGATTATTGGAAAGAGCTTCCAAGCTTAGCGATGATTTAGGTGGAGGAAGCTTAACAGCCTTACCGGTTATTGAAACTCAGGCAGGTGACGTATCAGCTTATATTCCAACAAACGTTATTTCAATTACAGACGGTCAAATCTATTTAGAGCCAAATCTTTTTAATGCAGGTGTACGTCCAGCAATTAACGTTGGTATTTCAGTCTCAAGAGTGGGTGGAAGTGCGCAGATAAAAGCTATGAAAAAAGTTGCAGGAACACTGCGTCTCGATCTTGCACAGTATCGTGAGCTTGAAGCATTTGCGAAGTTCGGATCCGATCTTGATGCTGCAACTCAAAAACAGCTTCGGCGTGGTCAACGTTTGGTTGAATTGCTCAAACAAGGGCAGTACAAACCAATGTCTGTCGAAAAGCAGATTGTATCGATCTTTTATGGTACATACGGTTATCTCGATCAACTTCCAATCTCTGACGTACAAAGATTTGAGACTGAAATTCTTGAATTATTCGAAGTAAAGCATAAAGATTTGTTAAAAGAAATTGCTGAGAAAAAAGAAATGAGTCCGGCGATAATCGATAAACTAAAACAAATTGGAGACGAATTCTCGAATTCATTTAAGAAAAGCAGTTAATGGCAACACTTCGTGAAATACGCAGAAGAATTACAGGCGTAAAGAGCACCCAGCAAATCACAAAGGCCATGAAAATGGTTGCCGCCGCAAAGCTTCGTAAAGCTCAAGAGGCGATAATTAATATACGACCTTATTCTAATAAAATGGCCGAACTGCTTCACACACTCGCAGGTAAAATTGATAAATCAATTAGTCCTTTGCTGATGGAGCGCGAGACCAAACATGTCACACTCATTATTGTTACTTCGGATAGAGGATTGTGTGGGTCATTCAATTCAAACTTAATACGCAGTGCTGTCGATTTCATTCAATCTAATTTGACTGCTTTTTACGAATCAAAAAAATTGGATATGATCTGCATCGGAAAAAAGGGGAATGATTTTTTCTCAAAAAGACATTATCCGGTAAGAGAAAAACATTTAGGCTTATTTTCAGATTTGCAATTTTCTTCTGCGAAAGAAATTATTCAAAAAGTTACTAAATCCTTTTTGTCTTGTGATACTGATAAAGTGTATGTCGTTTATAATGAGTTTAAGTCTATTATAAGTCAAAAAATAAAGATTGAACAGATTCTCCCAATTCCCGAATCTCAAATTGATCCAGGCGAATCAAAAGAAAGTAAGTTTATTGAATATGTTGATTTTATCTATGAACCCAACAAAGAGGAAATTCTTAAAAAAATTCTCCCCCAGCATTTAAATATTCTTATGTGGCGGGTTTTTCTCGAATCGAATGCATCTGAGCAGGGAGCGAGAATGACAGCAATGGATAATGCTACAGAAAATGCAAAAGAACTTATCCGCTTGCTGAGTCTTTCGTACAATAGGGCAAGGCAAACCTTGATCACTAAGGAATTATTAGAAATTATTGCCGGTGCGGAGGCGCTGAAGGAATCCGCATAATTCAAATTCTCTAGCCGATTTATGAGAAATGACATATCTTTAGAATCCATCTGCATGCCGAGATATGTCATTTCTAACAGAAGTTACGCATATTTGAAAAACTAATACCAACCCGCCAAAGGCCTGATCCTTACCCACAAAATTAACTGGACACAGGGGGAGAACGCAGAAAGTTAGGAGCGAAAAATGATATACACACTTCCCACATTTCTGTTATGTCATCAAGCCGCTGTAATCCAAGCCATAGACTCTTTGTGCCTGGTTCACCGTCTCCTTTACGTCCTAAAAAACCTCCAAGACTTGCAACCATACGTATCGATTCTCTGAGAGTCGGCGGTTTTTCAGGCGGTACCGGATTTTGTGTTTTATATGCAACAAGGGCTTTCCATTCTGCATCCTTAAAAAAAACTGTACATGCTGCATCAGGTGTTTTCCGAAGGATCCTTTGGACACGTCCAAGTTTTGTTAAATGAAGTATCCGCCAGGCTACTATCATATCGATCGCTAGACATGACTCAATTCGTTCTGCTTTCCCTAATTGCCGATTCTCTATATTGCATCCGCTTTTTAATGTACGATGATATACTTCTATCCAAAATCGAATTGTATACCAGTCCAACTTCTCTACGGCTTCTTCAAAGGAGTTAATCTCTATCGTGGTAATCAACATCCATTCCAAGGGCTCTATTCCATCAGTAGCTTCTACATCTTCAGCCAATATAGCCCATACTGTTAATGGTTCTAAATGACGTTTCCCCTTAGGCGGTTTCAATGTGACTTTGGCAAAACGGATTTCTAACTTTACTTCTCGTGCCGGACGCTTTTTTGTCTTGGGTATCTGCAGCTTTCTCACCCCGGCTAATGGTGTCGATGATACATAATCCCATAAATGTGTTTGACCATCGTCTAATAATCTATCGTGTTCGGCTCGAACTAATAGTTTTGGCCCATTCGGGTCTTTTAGCGCCAAATCAAATAGTTCATAAATATCTGCCTCACGATCGCCAACGCTTACCATTACTGTCTTAGCAGATGATTGCTGCGCTTTTTGTGTTGCTTGAAAACTCTTCAGCCATTTATTGCTTTCTTTTTGTTCTATCGGTAAGTTCGCCCTGAGATGCTTTTTACCAATTTCTTCCGGGTCTCTTGCCCATGACTGAACATCAAGTAATCCTAAAGGTGTTCCCTCAAGATTAAATGCCATTGTATCATGAACTACTAATCCGATGCATCCATCGCCGCTGTTTCTTATTGGTCCAAGATTCTCTGTTGCCGGATGTGTGCTATAGTTCAAAAACGTAGTATCTTGAACTGATAGTACAACCTTTTCTTCGCTTATTCGTTTCCATGTACTTTCTATATGTGGGAGAAGTATTTTTTCCATTGTACTTTCTGCTTCATCAAAAAATCTATATGCTGCTTTTGTTTTTGCTCTGCTTCCACAGGCTTGAGGTATATTTGCATAGGGATTAGCATAGAAATCCCTGGCAATCATCATTAGCCGATTGACCCGACGTTTATCTCCCAATTCTGCCTTTGATAACTCCTCTTCTGCCCAATCAACCGGTATTTTAGCTTTACTCTTCGGCCTCTCACTTCCATCGCATAATATCTCTTTGGCATTTTTTTTAAGTTCGTAAATATAAATATCCTTCAATGGTTTTGAGTATGAATTATTGTAATCCTGTCGGCCTCTGCCTTTTGTTACGCCAATGTGTTTCCAATTGCTTGCTCGATAGCTAATGCCATTAAATCGTTCACGCTCAACAAACGTTTCCAAAAGTACTGGCTTTATTCCGTAGTTTTCTTTCCAGTCTTTAGATAATCTCTTTATACACAACGAAAAAACATATGAAGCTAAATTTTTTACCTTAACATTCGGAACTATAAGAAATCGACTATTACATACAACCTTATTCAAATGTTCCTTTCGGGATTGTTCATCCCAGCCTATCCAATCATCTCTATCCTTTAAACGCCAGGCTGAAGAACTAAAAGCAAATCCCCCAACAAATCCATGTTTCTCGCTCTGAATTAAATAACGCATCTGTGCTCCACATAAAGGGCCTGAACCAAGATAATGGTATCTATCCATTAATGCGTTCCAGATACGTGATTGTTTTCTGTCTCCCTTTTTTATTGGTATTATTTCTATTTGTCCAAGTTCAGAAATATCACATTCGATCTTGGGTATTTCTTCAGGTTTACCTTTAAGTTCAATTCTATCCCTATTTGTTTGTGCCCTTTCCAAAGGATCCTTCGGAAAATTCAACTTCTTATTAGTTATGGGCAACTTTATGATTCCTTGACGTTCTAATTTCAAAAGAGCAACTCTGCAACTCATCTCCTTTAGATTACCAGTGGGACTATACCAATCGAGCCACAGGCAAACTTTAATTGAAAGTTGACGACGAGATATATCCGGTTGCTCGGTAAGAGTATAATTTATTTGCTCTATAATATCTCGTGAAAATTTTTGTCCACAAATAATCATGCACAAAATATAGGAAATATTTCATCTTGTGTCCAGTGCAAAATATGGGACATGATCAGGCCAAAGGCGGGCGAAATCCTAAACAAATTCAAAATACTAAATTCAAAAACCAATAATCAAACGTTGCGTTTTTTGTTAGTTTTTTATGTTTTGAGTTTTGTCCGTCAATTGACGGATTGTTTAGTGCTTAGAAATTCGGATTTAGTCCGTCAACTGACGGATTAAGCTTTTTGCAGGCTTCTACATGATTTTGCGTAACTTCAGTTTCTAATGTCATTCGAAATTAGAAATTAATTTTTGTTACTTTTATTAAGTTTTGCTACCTTTGTTCGTTAAAATGACTAATTATGTTCGAAGATTTAACAAATAAGTTAGAAAAAACCTTTAAGCTTATTCGCGGACAGGGGAAATTAACAGAAAAAAACATTTCCGACACGCTCAGAGAAGTTCGACGAATTTTGCTCGATGCTGATGTAAATTATCGCGTTGCTAAGGATTTTATCGAAAAAGTTGAGAAGAAATCTCTCGGCAAAGAAGTATTAAATTCTATCACCCCTGGGCAATTGATCATTAAAATCATTAATGATGAATTAATTGAGTTGTTAGGTGGTATGACTGAAGGTATGGTTATTTCGAAACAACCACCATCGATTTATTTGATTTCCGGATTGCAAGGTTCCGGGAAAACAACTTTTTCAGCCAAATTAGCAAATTACCTTAAGAAATCTTCAATGAAGCCATTGCTCGTTGCTTGCGACATATATCGTCCTGCAGCAATTCAACAGCTTAAAACTCTTGGTGAACAGTTAAAAGTTTCGGTTTTCGAAGGCGTTGGTGATCCGGTGAATATTGCAGCCGATGCAATCAGTTTTGCTAAAAAGAATAACCATAATGTTGTTATTGTTGACACTGCAGGTAGAATGCACATTGACGAAAAAATGATGGATGAAATAGCTGAGATCAAAAAAACCATTTCACCCACCGAAACTTATTTCGTTGTAGATTCGATGACAGGGCAGGATGCCGTTAATACTGCAAAGGCATTTAATGAAAAGATTGATTTTGATGGGGTAGTGCTAACAAAACTTGATGGCGATACAAAAGGTGGATGCGCACTGTCAATTCGTGCTGTCGTTCAAAAGCCAATTAAGTTTGTAAGCCTTGGCGAGAAACTTGAGTCGATCGAAGTATTTCATCCCGATAGATTAGCTTCAAGAATTTTAGGAAAAGGGGACATTGTCAGCTTTGTTGAAAAGGCGCAAGATGCATTTGACGAAACCGAAGCGGTTAAATTAGAAGAAAAAATTAGAGCAAATAAATTTGATTTTGAGGATTTTAAAGAACAAATTAAGCATATAAAACGAATGGGATCGATTTCCCAGCTGCTCGGGATGATCCCGGGAGTCGGTACGAACTTAAAGAATGTTGATATTGATGAAAAGGCATTTGTGAAGATTGAAGCAATTATAAATTCGATGACCAAAGTGGAACGGAAAAATCCGAGAGTGTTAAACGGAAGTCGAAGAAAAAGAATTGCAAAGGGGAGTGGAAATACGATTCAAGATGTAAATCGTCTGATAAAGCAATTCGAAGAGATGCAAAAAATGATGAAGCGTGTCTCAAGCATGGGCATGAAAAATGCCTTTAAAGGTTCTAAATTTCAATACAATTAGAAAATTATTTGGAGGAAAGTACAGTTGGCAGTAAAGTTAAGATTGCAAAGAATGGGAAAGAAAAAGCAGCCATTTTACAAAATTGTTGCAGCAGATTCCCGTTCACCGCGCGATGGTAAATTTATAGAAGCTATTGGAAGGTATAATCCAAGAACGAATCCCTCTGAAATTAGTCTTTTAGAGGATAGAGCTCTTTATTGGTTAAGTGTTGGTGCTCAACCTACTGATACCGTAAAAAATCTTTTAAGTCGGAAAGGATTAATCCTCCGGCAAGATCTGATGAAGAAAAAAGCTTCTCCTGAAAAGATTGATCAGGAAATGGAAAAATTTAGAATGCTTCAGGAAGATAAACAGAAAAGATTACTCGAGAAGCAATCAGTTAAAAAAGGATCAAAAAAGAAATCCAGTGCGGCAGAAGCAAAAGGTGCAGCTTCTGAAGAAAAACCGGCAGAAACTCCTGCCGAAAGTTAATTATTAATTTTCGGTGGATCTCTGCGCTTGGCACAAATAAAATACTAAGCACCCCAATTTCCGGAGGGGAATATGAAAGAATTCATCGAATATATTGTGAAACATCTCGTCGATAAACCTGAAGGGGTCAGTGTAGATGAGACTCAACCGGCAGAGAACAAGCTTGTCTTCTCCCTCAAGGTAAGTCAAGAAGATATCGGTAAAGTAATTGGCAAACAGGGTAAAACTGCCCAGGCAATGCGGGTTCTACTAACTGCAGTTGCTGCCAAAGAAGGTAAAAAAGCAATCCTTGAAATACAGGATTAGCTTTATTCGCGAACTTCTATAGTCTTTCTATCGAATCAAATATAGATGATTTTAATCGGTAGGATTATAAGCACCCATGGTCTGAAAGGTGTGCTGAAAATTAAACCGGTCACGGATTTCCTTGTGCGGTTTAATAAGAGTGAAGTTTTGTGTGTAGCGATAGGTGATGGTCCTATCGAACGGTTTCGAATTGAATCCTCTTTCGAACGTAAAGGTTCGATCTTTGTAAAATTTGAAAATGTCGATAATCTTGATCAAGCTGTACCACTGGTAGAAAAAAATATCGTAATTGATGAAAGTGATTTGAAAGAGCTTGAACCAGGTTCTTATTATGTTCACGACTTAATTGGATTGAAAATTTTGGATGAGGCAGGAAATTTGATCGGAGAAATTACAAATGTGCTTCAATTAAGTTCGAATGATGTTTATGAAGCAATTGATAAAACTGGGAAGAAATTATTAATACCTGCTGTTAAGGATTTTATTGGCGAAGTGAATCTTGAGTTTGGCTTTATGAAATTGAAAAACACAGAAGGGATGTTTGATTAGGTTGAGAATAGATGTTATCTCGGCAGTGCCGCAAATTCTTGAGAGTCCTGTAAGTCACAGCATAATTAAGCGTGCACGTGAAAAAGGTGTTGTTGAAATTGTGATTCATAATCTGCACGACTATGGTGAAGGAAAGTATCGTCAAATCGACGATAAACCATTCGGCGGCGGAAGTGGAATGGTCCTAAAACCTGAACCCATTTTCCGATGTGTGCAGAAATTAAAAAGTGAAAGAAATTATGATCTGATCATCATAACTTCTGCAAAAGGAAAAATTTTCGAGCAAACTGATGCGAAAAAATATTCCTTATTTGAAAATCTGATTATTATCTGCGGTCACTATAAAGGAATTGATCAACGTGTAGTTGAGCTAACCAAGGCTGAAGAAATTTCTATTGGGAAATTTGTCTTGAGCGGAGGTGAACTGCCTGCTCTTGTTATTGTTGATGCGATTGTTCGATTAATTCCCGGTTCAATCGGTGATGGCGAATCTGCCTTAACCGACACATTTATAGATGAAGATTTTGTTGAACCGCCGATTTATACAAGACCGCGTGAATTTGAGGGATTGAAAGTTCCTCAAATTTTGTTGGAAGGAGATCATTCCAAAATTAGAGAATGGAAGGATAATATCTCCTCGTCAAATTGAAATTTATTAGTAAATGGAGATGATAAAATGAATAAGCTACAATATGCGCAATCGTTACAATTAAGAAACGATTTACCAAAGTTCCGAGCAGGCGATCGTATCAATATACACTTCAAAGTAATTGAAGGAGATAAAGAACGTATCCAGCAATTTGAAGGAGATGTTATTTCTATCCGTGGAGGAGGTATCGACAAAACTTTCACTGTTCGAAAAATTTCGGATGGTGTTGGAGTAGAGAGAATATTCCCGTTTCACTCACCGAAAATCGCAAAAATTGATTTGGTTCGTGAAGGAAAAGTACGCCGGGCGAAACTCTACTATTTGAGAAATCTTTCTGGTAAAGCTGCAAGAATTAAGAGCAAGTAAGAATAATTCTTATTATATAAATGAAAAAAGGTCAGACTATCGCTGACCTTTTTTGTTTTAAACGTGTATTTATTCTAATAGCTTTTCAGTTCACTCGATTGATAGCTTGCCCAGTCTTTTGAAATTCCGCAATTATTCTTACAGTTTCCTCAGCTACCGCATTCTGTGCCTGTTCAGTCGATGCACCGATGTGATGAGTAACATAAATCCCATCTATGTTTTGAAGCTTGGAAGTAACTGCACCGTCTTTTCCTTCAGGCTCTCTCTTGAAAACATCAACTCCTACAACAATACCTTTCTCTTTTACGGCTTTAATGAGAGCATCTTCATCGATCACATCAGCACGTGAAGTATTTATTAACATTGCACCCTTTTTCATTAAACCGAAAAGCCTGTCGTTGAACATTCCTTTTGTTTGTGGATTTGCGGGAACATGTAATGTGATCGCATCCGAATTAGCAATCAATTTTTCAACATCATCATAATATTCAATCCCAATACCTTCAGTTTTGATGATATCATAACCGATAACTTTCATTCCGAAAGCTTGTGCACGTTTTGCGATTTCCTTTCCGATATTACCAACACCAATGATGCCCAGTCTCTTTCCATAAATTCCTTCGGCTTTGGAATATTTCGCTTTATTCCAAACGCCCGAGTTAAAGTCTTTGACGTTGTCAGGTATTTTTCGATCTAACGCAATAATCATCCCCATAGCAAGTTCTGCAACTGCAATTGAGTTTTTACCCGGGCAATTAGTAACAGGAATACCTTTTGCACTCGCGGCTTTTACGTCAATATTATTCACACCCGAACCGGCACGAATGATTAATTTCAAATTATTTCCATTTGTAATTGTTTTTTCATTTACGATTGTTGAGCGAACAACAATTATATCTGCATCTTTGCCGGCTTCAGGTAAATCATTTTCGCCAAGTTTTGGATTGTTGATAACCTCTAGATTTAGGTCATTCATGTTGTTTATGTAGATGTCAGGAAATTTATCCGCAACTAATACTTTCATTGTATTTTCTCCTCTCAAAATATTTATAAATGAGCCTACTCAAAAAAGGATAATTTCAATAACCTGCCACGGCGGGTTTTGAAATTGAACCAAAAACGAATCTTCACTACACGAAACGTTTCGTGAAGTGTAGCATTGATTTTCAATTTTGAACTTTTTTGA
>JAHJVF010000505.1 GCA_018828505.1 Bacteroidota bacterium
AAATTTGGTTTGGATAGCCCCGACTTTCAAGTCGGGGTTCGTAAAGCACCCAGAAAAAATGGTTTTAACCAAAAATATTAGGACATATTGGGCTAAAGCCCAGATCATTGTGGTGCATTAACACCCCGACATAAATGTCGGGGCTATTGAAAGTCAATTCTGCGTAACTTCAGTAACTTATTGCTTGCCTGCCACTCGATAGCTATTTTGTGGCGGGTCGGCCCTTAGGGCAAATTTTCCTACTTGTCCGCTTTTGGCGGAATGGAAAATTTGGGTTAAAAATGCAAAATGATTTTTTTTGATTTTTGATCGGATTCATGGACACGGAGACTGTTTTGGAGTGAGGTAGATCTATAAATCAATTCGTAGTGCGATCCCGAAGTCATATTCAGTCGTTGTAGTTCCTTTGAGTAATTCGCGCCGCCGCTGCATCTCATAGCGAACCTCGAGAAACATTTGATTCACGATCTCGTAGACAACGAACGCTTGAAATCGACTCGTCTTCACAAGATTGCCGCCGAGAAACTCTTTGATGTCGGCATCTTTCCCTCCGCGATGCGGCTGGAGAATGTCCCCACCCACGTTTTTCACAAGCATCCCCGCGTCGTAGATGTTGTTCCCTTCGCGCTGAGTCTCGAACTGAAATGACGATATCAACTTGCGGCTGAAGAGATAATCGAGCCGAAAGAACCAGCTATCGGCGTTCGGGCCGATGTGATGTCCAAGTATGCGGCCCCCGCTCGTATAACTGTTGTCGCGCGATCGTCCGTGCGAAAACGTGTACGGCTCAACGCGGGTGTATTCAGCGGCGAGCGTAACATTTGGAACGCCGAACGGATCGACCGCCATTCCCCCGATTTGATACGCATATAGGTTTGACCACACGTCCGTTCCCCAGTCGGGTAAATTGATGTGATCAAATACAATACCGGCATGCAGTTGCCATCCTTTCACGAATCTCGTCTTGATGTCGAATGCCCACAGAACATTGTCCCGCTCGTCCCTCGAACGCTGAGCAGATTCTATGAGTTTCAGCGGGTTGAGGTACGCCAGGTCGGGCGAACGATTGCTGTAAATGGCCATCTCTTGAAATCCAATGTCGAAAAGAGAAGGGAACGAAAGCGAAAATCTGTGTGCCGCAAAATACTTGTCGGCAGTCACCGGCTCGGCAAACTGATGCGATGTATCTGAAGGCAAAGTGAAGATAACATGCGACCGGCTTCCGAGGAGCCACGCATGAAGAAACGTGTATTTGAACGCCTTATACTCTGCGTCCAACCGAATGAAGTCGTAAACCCGGACATTGTCCGAAGCGATCAGCTTATCACCATAACCGTTTCCCCATAATAGACGCTCTCGTCCCAACTGAGCGGAGACAATGTCACCGTCGTACCGAACATATCCTTCCGTAAAGTCGAAGTTTCTCGCATTCGTTTTGGCAAGTCCATCGCTTTGGCTGATCAGCTTGTCACGAAATAAAAGCTCTCTGCTTCCCCAGAACTGTGCATTTGTCGCCTGCAGATAGTAGCCGAGTCGGCTGAAAACCGTTCCGCGCATCCTTCCGCCGACTTGGACAAATGTCGCATTCTTCTCCCTCAACGTCTCGCTTGTACTCTTGCGCGAATCAAGCGTAAGCAAACCATCGACAAAGAACGTCACATTCGTGTCAGCATACGCGTACAGGAATTTCTGTCTCTCCGTAAACATGCCGCTAACCGCAGCACCGAACGATGGCTCCCGTGAATCGACCAACGTGTGGTATCCCTCCGTCGTTCCATAAACGTCATACTCAAATTCAGTGAAGAAGTCCTCGAGAATGTCGACTTCAACACCGGTCAGTTCACGTTCCTTCGTGCGCACTTCCTTGAGAAATCCGGCTATTTGTCGCCTCGATAACGGAAGAACCGCATCGTAATAGCGCTCGATGATGCCCTTGACTTCCATACGTTTGAGAAAGCGGTAAACCGGATGATCCGTAGGAACATTTTCCGCTTGCGCATGCAGTGGAGAAGGAACCCACAGAATGATAGAAACGAAGAAGAGGAATTTAGCAATTTGGGTGAATTTGATGTGATCGTTCAAAAGTACACTCCATACCATATAGTGGATGGGGAAATTCTCACTGCCGGAGCCGGCCATCGTATGAAATTCAGAGCCCGTCCGAGAGACCGGAGAAACCATGTGTTGTTAGGAATGATCTTCGTCATGTCGTAATCGAGACCGATGAAGACAACCGGATGGGGATTCTGTCCTTGCACATCTCTCGCGGCGTAGCCCACTGCCAATCCGAGAAAATCGGGCCAGTACGGCTCCACAGATGAGGGGAGAAGATTGTTCACTTTCAGCCCGAACCAAAAGGTTTGCCCTTCGTAGTCATCCATCATCAAACGTTCCTGTCCGGGAAAGTTTCCGGGTTTGTGGATGTTTTGCGAAGGCCAGTAGCTAAACTTGACATCCACATTTTGCAGCGACGGAATGTAATACCGAGCAATGGGCCACAGAGCACCAAGCGTATTCGCGACGAAATCCACTCGATCAAATCCCCACGTTGAAAGCCCATCCTGCATCTCGATGTATGTTTGGAAAATGAAACTCGCCCCCGCACCCATCCACAGCGCCGTCGGCTCAGGTACGTTCGCCCACTCGAACGACTTGCTCGCGATGTACGTGAGAAGGGAAGCTCCAAAGAAATGACCAATCTTATCAACCCAAAGACCGTAGCGGAGATCCTCCAGGAAGTGAAACGGTGCACGGTTATCTTTCCACCATCCATTCTGCTGATAGATGTGGATAGCCAACATTCCACCGACTAACGTTCCTCCCACAATTGCCAAACGTCCGTATGATAACTCTGAGGAGGAATCAACGCTGATTTCACGCGGCACATCCGAATCGGAATTCTCTTCAGAGGCGTGCAAGATGTGACTCGTCGAATCAGAATCAGTGAGTCGCGATTCACTGAACACCAACTGAGCCGGTGAGACACACACGAGAGCCAAAAGACAAACCGATAGGTTTAGCCACCGTATTTTCCAGTTCATATTCAAACACTATTTCCATTCTTTTGCCGGCCCGCCAGACTCGTTCGAACCCCCGCCTGCTCGCCGACGCTCGAAGAGCTTAGGCGAGCCTGCCATGCCTTCGGCAGGTAAACCGGACGGGCAGGAGTGTCTCATCCTTTCTTTTGTTGTTTTTGTGTCAACCTATTTCAGGACAAGACAGAAGGGGTAGGGGGATGAGTTCTACCTGCCCGCTATGTCGATAGC
>JAHJVF010000274.1 GCA_018828505.1 Bacteroidota bacterium
ATACAATGCTTGTCGGGGTTAACCCCGATAGTAAAATGTTATGGCATAACATTTTACGTATCGGCCTTCGGCAAAAAGTTCATTCTTAATGAACTTTTTGGGTTCAATTTTTTAAGAACAAATAATTCCCCCAAAATTTCTGATGCGAATATTTTGGATTTTCCATCATTAGATTGATGGTATTAAAAAATGTCTCCTCTCTCAAATTATCTTTCAACCCTCGCGCATAATTATACAAAAAGAATTTGGAAGATTCTTCCTCTTTTTTTGTAACGGGGAAAATTATGCATTTACCGTCCAATAAGTTAAATATTGAATTGAAATATTGAACAGCACTGAGGTTGTCACTCAAGATTTCTGAAACATAAAGGTTTTCAGCGTTCAAGTTGAACAGTTTGCTTAATGGAAGCTGTTCGTCAATATCAGCGGACGCATCAAAATTAATTTCAACATAGCTTGTATTCGGATTGCGGGAATTCAATATTAAATTTGCGAGAACGAAAACATTATCAACAGATTTTGAAATAACTTGACCTGGAAAAAATAATTCAAATTCCAATCGTGATTCTTGAAGTGATTTAAATTCATTTGAGAATATTTCATCTCTGCTTTTACCCTGAATTATGAGATTTTCAGATGAACGTGTTTTTGTCAGTCCTAAAAAATTTGAACCATAGCTGATCTTAATCAATTGATTAAAATATTTCTTATCCGACGGTGAATAAAGTAAATGAGGATAAAAATTCGATGCATGCTCATTCATAAGCACAATTAGTTCAGAATAACCGAAAATCCTATTTCGGATTTTTTCAAAAGTATCGTTGAATATTTTTCCTGAGATCTTTTTATGCTCATCGATTGAATACCGTGAAAAATTTCTGTAAAGGTCAGTAGTAAGAAAATCAAAATCTTCTTTTGTAATATCGCTCTTTAGCAAATCAACCCCTTTTTGAGAGATAAGGAAAATTAAAAGCTCCTTTTCGAGAGGAACAAATTCTACGTATATTTTTTTCGGATCGATCTTAGAGATTATATTTAACGGGTCATATGAATCGTCAAAAAGAAATGAATACTTCTTTTCATCTCTTAATTTTAGCTCTTTTAATAATTTATCGGTTTTATCTTTTGAATTTTCCATTTGTTCTTCCAGTAGCTCGACTTTATCTTTATCTCTTTGAGCAGAAGGGAGCGAAAGTTCTTTTATAAGCATTTCCTCATAACTTTTAAGTTTATGGATTTCTTTTTTCAACAAATTAACCTGATTTGCTCCCTCTCTTACAAGAAAATCAAAATTATTGAACCTTAAAAAATATTGCCTCAGACCAAAAGTCTGTTCCAACAAAAGTGTTTTAAAAGCTGAATTGATATTTTTCTCTTTAATATATGCTTTGACTAAATTTATTGAGCTTTCATCTTCAAAATTCTTAGCAATTGAATACGACCACTCTTTAAATTTGAAGGAGCGGCTTTGCGGAAGTTTTTCATTATCTCTGAGTAATGATCTAAATTTTTCCTTCTGACCAGAATTTTGATAAAGATTAATAAGTCGTGAGATCGCAATCTTTTGTCCTTGATAATTCGATCCTTCTTCAAATCTTTTCAATGCATATTTGAAATATGTTTCCGCAGATGAAATAGACTTATTATCATTCAACAATTCCCCGAGCTTTAAATCACACTCCCCAATTTTTACCTGAATATACGGAGAGAGATATTTGAAAAAACTCAAATCTGCTTCAGAGAGTGCAGAAATAAAGTATTCTCTCGCTTTGCTGAATTGCTTGAGTTCAAATGCTGCATCGCCAAGATTTATTTTTATGATAATATCAAGATATTCATCCCGTTCGCTGAGTTTGTTTTTATCAGCGGCTGTATTAAACGACTCAAAAGCTAAAATAAATTCTCCTTGAGAAAAATAAGCTAAACCGATGTTATTAAAAATCGAAGCATATAAATAATTCGAATTGATCTTAGAGTTTATTCCTAATGCAAAATCGAAAGATTCGAGGGCAGAGATCAAGTTTCCGGAATGAAGATGCAGCTCACCAATTTTATTTGCAATAAAAATTTTCCCTCGATAGTCGTTCAAAATATTGTACGCATCATATGCTTTCTGGTATTGTCTCAATGCTTCGTGTGTTTTATATATTTCTTTATACAAAGATGCAAGATTAACGTGGGCAATTGCTTCTGCTTCTTTATCTGCCGATAGTAAACTTAATGAAAGGACATTTTTATAAGCGGTTTCAGCGGAATCATACATCCCGAGTATTGCATTGACTCCTGCAATGTTGTTCAGGGCAAGAGCTTCCCCTTTCTTATTAAATTGTTTTCTGAATTCATTTTCTGCTAATGAATAATATTGATTAGCCATTTTGAAATCACCGCGATTGTAACTTATTAATCCGAGATAAACATAAATGTTGGGAACTCTTTGAGAATTTTTTAATTCGAGATCGATTTCCAGAAGCCGGAGAAAATATTTCTGTGCTTGCCGATAATATCCTCTTCCATATAAGTCTGATGCTTGCAAAAATAGTTTTTCAGATTCCTCTTTCAGCTCCTGTGGTGATTTCGAACATGAGGTCATTAGCAGAGGTGTTATCACAGCAATAATCAAAATAATCGATAATAAATTGGAGAAGTACGAAATTTTAATTTTCATTGAGTAATAAGTTAGAAGTTTCATCTACAAACCGGGAGGCGGCAGTCGAGATTATTATCATGCGTCAAAATCTCTTTTTGAAAATTGTTCTGCATGTCTATTCTTGTGATAGCACCATTCCCCAGCGGATTAATTAAAGTGTAATAAAAATATTTTTCGCTCTGATCAAAACAAAACTGAGGATATGCACCTTCAGTAAATCCG
>JAHJVF010000275.1 GCA_018828505.1 Bacteroidota bacterium
GGCATCTCTAAAAACTGAACGTGATTTTTTTTATCTGCGGTAATCAGCGAAATCAGCGGGAAATATTCTCCCGCAGATGTTCGCAGAATAGGTTTTTAGAGGTACCCTTATATCAATTTTTGTAACGGGTATCTAAAGTCTTTTGTTCTCTAATGACAAATCTGGGTTTATTAAAACTTATTGAAGAAATTAAAGAAAGACAAGATGGGGATTAAAATATTTTGTTGGAAAATTAGAAGAGATGAAGATTGCTGAAGTTTGTCGTAAAAATATTGGCATTCGATGAACATTTCTCCTTTCAAATTTCTTCTTCTGGTTCTGATTCTTCAACGATATACAGTTTCGAGCACACGTCCCCTTTGAATTTTCCCGTGTGTTTGCAGTCTGTAAAATTATTTCTGACAGCATCAACGTCTTTTGAGACTTCATTAAAAGAGAAATCATCAAGCACCTCACCGCATTCGATGCAGTATATTACATCGGTTTTTTCTTGATTTAACTTCTCTTCGACTGCTTTACGCTTGATATTTGTTTTCATATCTATCCTCATAAGACTTCGGTTCCCATGCCTCGCCATCACAGGGGAGATAATTTTTTGTCGGATGTTCGTCGAGTTTTATACATAACACCGCTGTCGTATCAAAATATTTACATGTGCTGCAGAGAGTGAAATCGATTATCTCTTTATTCTCTTCTTCAAATAATTTGTACTGAATAAGTGCCGGATGAAGAACTATTCCGTAAAGAGCCACAATTCCGAATGCCCACCACAAACCGTAATCCATATAGAAATAGAGCATCCAGACCCCGGCAATCGTGAGCGCCAAGCGAATAATTCCCCAGAAAATAATCGATCCCAATTAGATATCTATCTCCATTTTTTCTTTTGCAAGTTTCACAAATTAATCTTTTAAGTCAATTGAGAAATGAAGTCACGCGGGGGTAAGAATAATTTTGGGATGTGAAGTGCAAATGGATCAATCCGCCGCGGCGGACTCACCATAGGATTCGGAATGTGGAATTAAAAGTTGAACAGCTTCGGGTGACGTGAGGTGAAGGAGAATATTGAGTGAATAATTAATGGTGCAGATTGTGTCGAAAGCACCACTTCGTTGAAAAATTAAATGGATAAACTTGTTATTAAAAGAAGATTGGGGTACTGAAGGAATTTTATTTGATTTCTGAAGATTACATTTCATACAAAGTATGCGGAGGTTGGATGCGGTGAGCCGGTAAACTTCCGATTCAAAGAATGATGTTGTTGAAAAGCACCAGCATGTGTTAGTCATGCCTTGCGATGTCGGCGAATTGTGTCATGCTTTTGTGAATTCATCCAAACTTTCCGGCGCATCAAAGTCTGTGAGATCAACCTTAAAGCTTTTTACAGGTTTCGACTCCTTTTTGCCGAACTCTTTTGCGGCTTTTTGTATTTCATCGAAGAATTTATTTTGAGGTTCGACAAATATTCCTTTGTTCTTGCTCTTCTCTTGCGGAAGAACGAGCATAGGAATTAGGAATACTATCAGAAATAAAATTGATAACCGGTTCATTTTTCCACCTTTTGTTAAGAAGTTTTGACTTTTGTGTTTAATTAAGAATTCAGATAACGCTCAGCATAAATTTGAGGAAAATTTTTGGGAATGGATTAGAAAGTGTTAGGTGAATTTTTGAACGAAATCACTGCAAAACATTTTTAATAAAATAGAAAAAAGTTTAAGCCAGCAATGACTCTGCCGGAATGTTGATTTTTTTGTGCAGCTTTCTCATCATTTTTGCGGTGAGCTCTCCTTTGCCGTTGAGAATTCCTGAAGGTAAATCTGAAACTCTATTTTTTCCGCCCATCGCTTCTGCGAGATCGGATTGTTTCAGTCCAATCTGCTCCATTCTGAACCCGCCTGGCGTCGGGCAGGTTTAATCGCTTCGATCTGAAGATAAATCGGATCGGAGGTGCAATATTGGAATGTTCTTGTTCGTAAGCTTCTACAAGCGTGACTAAAACATCGAGCAAATCACCGTCGGGAGTATTGGGTTTTGCATCGAATAATTCATCAATTTTTTTGAGAGCAGTTTCGTAATCTTTTTTTGTTTTTATAGGTTGGATTGTCATTTCAAAATTCCTCTTCGTTTATTAAACCAAGTTTCAGTATTGGGGACAAATGAACCATTATGTAAAAATACAACCCCAATTAAGTTTGGTTAATTTACAGACTAAATTAAAGTGAATTCGGCCAACCAACTGACGCTACAAAAATCAACCAAACAAATCCATTTGATTTCCGTCATCGAAAAAGGACTTGTAAGCTTTATTGATGGAAGATATTTCTAAACCTCCATATCTATTTATTGTTTCTTTAATTTCGCCAACAACATCATTTAAATTATTTTTGATTTGATAAGTTGGATATCTTAATACGACCCATCCGTATTTAGTCAAATGATTATTTCTCTTTTTGTCATAATTTACCGCCACGACTGATAGATGAAATTTGTCTCCATCACATTCCACGTCAATATTTCTTTCTCTGCAGAATAAAGCAAAATCTAAATAATAGAAAAGGGGTTTGGCGATAAACATGAACTGTCTTTCAGCATTTATTTTTTCGTTTTGAAATTTTCGCCATAAAGATTCTTCAATAGGACTTTCAATAAATAAATCGTTAAACTCCTTCGAGTTTAGGAGTCGATTGTATGTCGTATTAACAAACAGCATCCTTCTGTGTCTCAGACTAACTATTGGATTGGGTAAAAGATGACATTCTTTGAATTCTATTTTATAATAGTAATCATTTGATTTTGGATTGCGTGGCTCTTCCGGTAGAAGTTGATTCCTTTTAACTATTGTTATGTTCGTTACTTTTCCATACCACTTTATTATAAAAGCTTCTTTCATAAAAACACTTGTTTGATAAAACGCTATATACTTAAGACTTTTATTTTTAACTGATGGTGGGGTATGTTGGGTTTTTACTGGAATACGATACCAATTTTGTTGAAGAGCAATCGTGAGATCATTCTTGTTGTTGATGATGGCAACTAAGGTGTCTCTATTTATTTTCCTATTAATCATTCAATTCTTGCTTTGGCTTCTTTGGGTTTCAATTTATACTAAAATAATTTTTTTTGAAGTTATCTATGATCTAATTCAAACTTGCTCAACTTTCTTTTCATTTTCAAGCAATTCTACTTAGCGTCTTGGCGAATTCTTGGCATTCTTGGCGTTTAAAAAACTCAGAGAGGGTAAAGCATCTTCATTATGCGAGGAATAATTCTAATCTTCTCTCAGCAATTCAAACCATCCAATTTACCAACCTTTTATTTCTCCTTAACCACGAACCCCATCTGTTTTTTGGGTTTATTCTTCTCGGTCATTAATTGTTTAATAGCATCAAAAATAATTTTAACCCAAATTTTCCATTAGGAAAATTTGCCCTACGGGCCGACAAGCAATAAGTTATTAGAAATAAATGTTTTATCATAAAAACTAATCTCACTTAACCA
>JAHJVF010000276.1 GCA_018828505.1 Bacteroidota bacterium
AGAGAAATTGAAAGATTAATTTTTGAACATTTAGAGTTTTTAAAGGAAAAATATAATGAGTACCACAATAATTGAAAAAACAGTTGAAGTTGAACCAACTGCAATAAACGTTTGGGTAGAAAAGAGAAATATTTTTATAGAACTGACCGATGGCAGAATCATTGGCTTCCCAGCCAACAGATTCAAAATATTAAAGAGCGCAACCGATGAGCAACTGAAAGAAGTTACACTTCGACTTAACGGCTATGCGTTGAGGTGGGAAAATTTAGATGAAGATATTACTGTCGCGGGAATTGTTGCAGGGAATTTCCAATTGCCTTATGAAGAGTAAAATAATTCATGTAAAAGCCTCTGAATGTTTTTTCAACCAAAAACCACAACTTGCTCTCATTAAATTTCATTAACTATTTCTAAAAATCATAATGACAGAAATCTTAAATCAAATCTTTGAAACCTGGAGAATAAACAACTATGTCAATCTTTTTTATAATTGAAAATAAAGGGGAATATTCGCAAATAAACAGTAGCTGGTTCGAGAATTAAAAAAGGTTTTGTCATATTTTGATTTCGTCAGAGTGTAAGTTCTGGACTCAAGAATAAAAACACAGCCCCGCAGCAAGCTGCGAAGAATTCTTAGATTAAAATTAACAGCGGTAAACGTGAGGAGGAAAAATGACAAAATCTAAAAACTATTTTCTGATCTCTTTCTTAATTTTGTTAGGATTTGTTTTAATAATAATCCTAACTCTCATCCCGGAAAAAATAAACAGCAATTCTAAATCTTCAGAGGAAAAAAGTCTGAACACAGAAACAGTAAAACTCCCTCAACCAAGTTTCAAAAGCAGTACTTCGGTTGAAGAAGCAATGCTTAAAAGAAGATCTGTCAGATACTTTACTGACAAGCCATTGACACTATCAGAAATCTCTCAACTCCTTTGGTCTGCACAAGGGATAACAGAAGCCAGAGGCGGATTACGCGCTGCTCCTTCTGCTGGAGCGCTTTATCCATTGGAAGTTTATGTTGTCGCAGGTAAAGTCGAAAATCTTAAAGCGGGGATTTACAAATACAAACCTCAAACGCATGAATTGATCAAAATCGCAACTGGTGACAAACGAACTGAACTCTACAATGCCGCACTTCAGCAGTCATCAATTCAAACCGCACCTGCAAACTTAGTCTTCGCCGCAGTATATGAACGCACATCCCGGAAATACAGAGAACGTGCTGAAAGATACGTCCACATGGAGATTGGACACGCCTCCCAAAACGTTTGCTTACAAGCAGAGTCGCTCGGTTTGGGAACTGTAACTATCGGTGCTTTCTACGATGACAAGGTTAAAAAAGCAATGCATCTGCCAAAAAATGAAGAGCCGCTTTACATTATGCCGGTTGGAAGAAAAATTGAGTAAGAGACGATAAATAATCTGCTGGTTTTTCCTTTGAGACACAGAAAATTATTTTGTATTTTTAATTGAGATGAAAACACTAACTATAAATATTCCAGATTCGTTGGAAATAGATAGCAGAGAAGCAAAATTACTTCTTGCATCACGGCTATATGAAAAAGGTAAATTGTCGTTGGGGCAAGCGGCAGAAATGACTGGGCTATCAAAAAGAGCTTTTATGGAAATACTTGCTGATTATGATGTCTCTGTCTTCAACTATCCTACCGATGAAATAGATAACGACTTTGAAAATGCCAAGCGTAGTAGTATCTGATGCAAGTTGTCTAAGAAAAGTCGGAGAATAAGTTAGCCTCAATCGTGTGATTGTAACAATCATTGCTTTTTACAATGACAAAGTGAAAAAAGCAATGCATCTGCCAAAAAATGAAGAACCACTCTACATTATGCCGATTGGAGTGTCAACTCAATGAAAATAAGCAAGTCCGCACCGGTCCACCTCCATCTTACGATAAGATTAAAAAGTTGACAAAGAAGAGGGTGAAGAAAATTGAGTGAGTTTGAAAAAGAAAATGTGATTAAGTAAGTCACCTTACGCAAAATTAAGTTATGCATAACCCCCGACTTTAGAGCGTGTGTTAAAATGGTCATTCCCGTGTAAACGGGAATCCAAAAACTTTGAA
>JAHJVF010000277.1 GCA_018828505.1 Bacteroidota bacterium
GTTCTGAAAGACTTACTTGCGCGGGTAAAACAGCATAACCGGTCACACTGTTTACAAATTGTATTTGGACTGATTGTTTTTGCTTATGATTCTTAGATTCAATTTTTTCTATCTTCTGTTCACTTTTTGCTGTATCCTGTCCAAAAACTTGGCTTAAACCAATGATAGTAATTAAAAACAAAGTACTGATTATCTTTGTGTATAAATATTTCATTTATGTTTTCTCCTCTTATCTAATTTAGTTTTACCCGCCTGGACCAAATATTTTGTAATTTTTCTCCAAGTATGTTTTTAAAGTAAATATTATTAATCCCTTCTACTTCTTAACTTTCTTCACTACCTTTACAGCTAGATTCCCATCAGTAATAAAAATATCCGTAGGTGAAGCTATTGCATAGTCCTTATCAGATTGCGATACTCTGATTATACCTTTATTAGTTTTTTCTTGGATCACTTTAGCACCGATTTTTATTGTTTTACCAATACCAATGACTCCAAATTCATCACCAGGCATAACTCCATCATCTTTTCCTCACCACCTTCACGCCCTTATCCCCATCATTAACTGTAAAATCAAAGGGTGCGGGTGCGTAATTAAGGGAGTTGGTTATTCTTTTTTTCATTTTATCCTCCTACTTTTCTTTTATTATTTCAGCGTTCATGCCCCCTTGCCGAAAAATATTTTTAATTTTAAGGAAATGTAAAAAAGTAAGATTTTTTGAGGTTTTTGAAGGATTGAAGGTGTGCTTAAATGGGATTTACTTAGTGCTTCGACTCGCAAATAGAGTCACGTATTTTGAAAATCAGATCGTGAGGTTCTTGCTTGCTCAGCACTTAGTCCTGAGTGAATAAATTCGTCATCGAATTTATGAATCGAAGGACTTAGGATTTGAGGAATTTATGTTTGCAATGCTTGATATACCGATCAATCAGTCGGTATTTCAATTCCGGTTTTTTTAATCTCTTCTGTCAGAATATTATCATCAAAATCTTCGGGGGTAAAGCAAATCGGTTCTACACGTGTATCAATTCCCCAGGTTAAAGTACCAAGCTTAACGTTATCATAGAATTGGTTACCGCTAAATGAGGATGATGATATAAGTGCAATATGAATATCGCTGTCAGAAGTTGCATATCCTAACGCATATGATCCAAAAAGATATGCTCTTTCAATTTTGTATTTATCTTGTATTCTTTGATGTTAACTATTCTTTAATATTTTTTGCTTTGTTTAGCTTTTTATTTGTAAAATCTTCTGTAGAAATATCAAATACATTAAGAAAACAAAATGTGTCTCATTGAAGAAAATCAACAAAAAAAATGAAAGCCGCATGGAGTTTACGAACGGGGCAAAGAGAAAGCCTTAATAAATATTCCCTCTGAATCCAATATCGATTATGGTGACAATAATTATAAAACCACTTTCGACCTTAAATATTATTCTAATTTTTCCTTTTCTGATACGAAAGCACCCGTCGTATTTACCGGTTAGATATTTAAGGTCAATATTAGTTTTGATTTCTTTGGTTATGTTTTTTATAGCCTCAACGATTAATTTATCGACTTTCTCAACCGAAATAAGATGTGCATTCTTTGAAATAAATTTATCGGCACCCTTTGAATAAATAATTTCAATTTTCATTAAATGTTGATCTTACGGGTAAAAGCCGGTTTAAGGTCTTCAGGAGATAATGAATCTAAAAATTTTTCAAGTTCCTGTTGTTCAATTTCGTCTACACTCTCAAGCTCAGATTTATCCGCGAATATTAGTCTCAGGTAATTTATTGCATCTTTAATCTTAGATTCGTTTATCTTAGTTTTTGGTATTGTAATAAAAACTGTGTTCTCATTTGAAGCAATATTAAGTTCGCTCATACATTAATCCTACGATTTTTTTTGCAAATATAAATATACTAATTACCATATTTAAACTTTAAAACAGTCCAAACTTTTTTGCAACGCTCAACAATTTCTCGTCAGTTTGAGCATACTCACGCAAGATTTCTTTTATTATTTTGTTCTCCTCTAACAACTTTTGATTTTTCTTAATTACGGGTGAAATCATCGACCTTCTGTACCATAAAGTAAAACTAACAACCAAAAGCATACCGATAAATAGTATACCCAAACCCCAAAACATAAATGTATTTAATTTATCCAATCTTCTATTAATACTTAGCTCAATAGTTTCAAATCTTTGATCGATTTGTTTTTGAATTGCTTTTAGTCCTTCCTCAACTCTAATTAACCTCTCTCTATCTTCTAAAGTATAGTCTAATTTCTGACTAAACGTCTCATTGCAAATAACGAAAACAAAAAGTGCCGCAAATAAAATTTTCATAAGATTACTTTTATTTTGTATAAACATACAAAAAATTATTTTAACAAGAAATTATGGCCAATTCAACTTAAGACTTATCTCGGAGACATTTCAGAAATTTGATTATAATATTTGTTCATACTAACAATGTTAGTGAACTTATCCCCATCCCAATAGAGAACGGAATTCTTAAGATTTTCGAAGAAAGCTTCATTAAGTTTTTCGTTTAGTTTACCTTCTCGAACAAGTCGTTTGTGACTTTTTACAAAATCATCTCCTGCAATAATATTGATTATTTTTATTTGGTTGTCAAAAGTGTATAGAATACTGCCTCTATCTTTCTCTACTACACTTAATGCTTCATCAGTACTAACTATAATTCCATTATCGGAGGTTTTGCTGATTCTCTTTGTGCAATTATAATCAGCATGCCCTACAAGCTCACCGTATCTTGTAAAAGGAAAAAGTATGTAGTAAAGCATACTCCCTTTTTCTGTATCTCTTGGTAAATAAGCCTCTGTTGAAGGTCCATATCCGCTAATATTATTCATATCAAACACAGATATAAATGCCCTGCGGTATGGATCATTGATACCACCTATAATAATTTCTTCCCGTTCGTCTTTGTTTAGATCTGCATTATTTATGATTACAATATGTCCGGGATTGTAAAAAGATTGTAATTCTTTACCGGTTCTTCCATCCAGCTCAAATAATTTTGATGGTGAATAAATAGCGTCAGATGCTATTACAAATAACCGAGGTTTATTATCGGCACCTTTAATCAAGCTATAATCTCCAATCGTCCAAATTGAATGCTTCCAACCTTTCGTTCCTAAATCCTGTAACTTTTTTATTCCATATTTCCACTTTAATTGACCGTCAAAGCTAAAGCAGTAGAGTGTATCGGATGCAAATGTACTTTTAGTGCCAAATTTACCACTAATTAACACATCGTTTTTTCTATCGCCATCAACGTCTCCAACAAAACCATATCTAATAGATCGATCTCCGCCAATCTCGGTTTGCCATTCCGATTCAAAATCGGGGATACCTGTTGCTGGTTTTGTCCACAGGATATTTCCATCTGAATTATAAACTTTCAATACTTGATTTTCAATATTTGCAAAAGCCGGATTATCATTTATTCTTTGTTTTTGAGTTGAGTAAAATAACAGAGCAAGAAAAAGAGCAGCGAATGCCAATGAACTGGAGACCGATTTAGGATGACGTCTCACAAACCGAACAAACTTTTGAATTTTTGTTCCGAAAAACGGTTCAGTTATTTCAATCCAGCCATTATAGATTTTTACGGCTTTCTTAGGTCCCTCTAAAAGTTTTGTAGTTAAAAAACTTTTCTTCGCTAGTAATACATGAGCAAAGTCAATATCCTCATTACTCGGTTCTAATGCGATCTCTGAGTCTATTTCTTCATAGAAATTTTTTAGCTTGAAATAGTTCTCTTTGCATAAGCGGCACGTCTCAAGATGAACAAAAATCTCCTTCCTTTCTTCGACAGAAATGCGAGTTTCATCTAATAATAACAGCTCTATTTTTTGTTCTTCTATATGTTTAGTCATTTACTTTTATTTTTATTACCTAAATTTCTAAAACGAAATCCTATCTACCTTTCGGAAGACAGGTAAAATTCTTGGTGTTTGTTATTTTTCTATCATTTCAAAAAAATAATATCATCCCTTCGTGATTTTATGGATATGGTTTTGTTATGTTTTGCTATAACAATGTCATCCTTTCGGGATTAGTTTTAATTCGTCGTGGCAAATCAAATAACCCCGAAGGGGTGGAATGATTATAGAAAATTGCAACAAGAAGAGACAAACCCCGAATGGGGTGATATTTTTTAAAATATCCATTTAAATAAATATTTTTCATCGTATTTAATTTCAAATTTTTTAAGAAAATCTAAATATTCCTCACGAAACGTTTTCTTTTTATGATGTTTCTCCTGATTTAATATATAATTGTAAACCCTTTCTATTTGCGAATGTCCATATGAAAATGCACCGTATCCTTCCTGCCAAGAAAATTTCCCCTTTACCAATTTATTATCATTGATGAAATTAGTTGAATTGTTTTTGATGTCCCTGACTAAATCTGACCCGCCTGCCTCATAAAGCTTAACGTGGCGGGCAGGAATTGCCATTGAAGGTCGCAACCCAACGAAAGCATGGATATGGTCGGGCATCCCATTGACAATAATTGATTTTTGTTCTTTCCCTTTAATAATTCCTGCAATGTATTTCTGTAAATCATCCTTCCAATTTTTGTTTACCAGATTTTCTCTACCACTGACAGCAAATACAATCTGAATATAAATTTGAGAAAATGTTCCAGGCATATATGTCACTCCTTCGGAGTTTTGTTTTTATTTACAGTAATTATGTTATAATCCTATCATCCCTTCGGGATTGAGGTTTTACAACAATAATATAGTTATAACTTAGTAGGGTCACTCGGTTTACAATATCCATTTTATTTTATTGCGTTAATCCATCATTCGGCGGTTCGTGTTCATGTATTATATTTCGACGTTCTACTCTCTCTGCGGAAAATTATAATTCAGAATCAATTAAAGAAATAAATTCTTCGCGTGCTAATTTGACCAAATATTCGATTTTTGCTTTGTATGTTGCATTATATGCCGATTCTTCAATATCGAGGTAACGATTCAAATAATTAAAAAATGATCCCTGGCACTCGCCATTAAAACACCAATCGTATACAATATCCCGTAATGCAAAATATACGGCTTCGGCTTGTTCCCTGTTAAATTTACCTTTAGCAAAATATTTTATTAGGATTTTCTCCTTCATCGCCGCTAAAACTTTTAATTGGAATTCTTCTATCTCGAAACTATTTAACTCTCCTCCATTTGCTAGTAAATTTACATCTAAACCTATTTTATCTTCCGACAATGCATCAGCAGCAAAATATTTCTTAAAAATCTTAACTAATTCAAAAATCGGGATACTTCTACTATACTCGTTCTGCGAAGCAACAACATCGTAAACAACCTGAAGGTGATCTAAAAAAGTAATCTTTTTAGGTTCATGGTTTGATAAGTATTCCCTCTCTAACTCTTCAATCGGAAACAACGGAAGATGTTCAAAGGGATCAATAGATTTTGGGAGGAGCATCGTTCCGCTCACTCTTCTTTGAATAATAAACATGTCAGATTTCTTTACTGCATCTCTAATGTTCCTGTGGATTTTTGATCCTGTTGGATCATTCCGTGCAAATAATTGTGCGAGTTGTGAGTTAGTAAATGTTAACAGATAACTTTTGTACGCTAGAAAAATTTCTGTACCATTCAATTTTTCGAATTTATCGTTTAATGAATTACAGAATTTCTCGATCCGATAAAATTTTTTATCTCCGTCTCTTGCAAAAACTTCAGCAATACATTCATAAGCGAGATCGTTTATGGTAAGTCCTTGCTGTTGGCATAAATATGTTACTGATTGCCGGATATTATTCAAATATGAACGAATAATAATGCGAGATAATTTTACAAGCTCGGTCAACTCTACTTCAGTGATCGAGTTATTTATAGACTTTCGTAGTCCGTCTCTCAAGTCTGTAAAATTAATATTCATAGCAATGGTAATTATGCGTCGTAAAATTACAACAGAACAGGATTAAAATACAGAAAAAAATGTGGAGGAAGAATCAAAACATCTAAGCGGATATAGTTAATTTTACCCAATACAGGCAACAGTGGGACAAATGCAAGACGGAGTAAAAAATCTTAGCTTACAAATTTATTATCATAAATTTTTTCTATAGACTGAGGCAGTCCGATAAGTAAGGTTTTCTCGATACCCCGACCTGCCTGCATACCTTCGGTATGTAAACTGGCAGGCAGGCAAGAATTAATAGAGCTTGTCCGCCACTACAATGCTATGTTGTGACAGGTCGGGACTCGAAAACCAGCTCGAATTGTCTGGTTCTCGAGTAGTGACGACACAGTCGGCACGTATCGAGAGAACTTTTTGTTCGCTCTCAGCATTTTCTCCGGATTGTCATGAAAAATCTTAGCTTACAAATTTATTATCATAAATTTTTTCTTAACTTTTTTATCTCCCACATTAGTATCCCCCCTGCAACAGAAACATTTAGCGACTCAATTTTTCCATAAAGTGGGATCTTAACTAAGAAGTCACATTTTGCTCCGGTTAATCTTCGCATTCCCTCTCCTTCGCTGCCGAGAACTAAGGCATGCGGAATATTAACATCGATCTGTTCGATGGTTTTTTCAGCATTTGATGACGTGCCAATAATCCAAATCCCTTTTTCTTTTAGTTCATCAATCGAGCGGGCAAGATTCGTAACTTTACAAATCTTCATATGTTCAATTGCTCCGGCTGAAGATTTCGCTGCAATATTATTCAGACTTGCAGAGTTATCCTTAGGGAAAATTATTCCATGAACTCCCATGCATTCGGCAGTGCGGATTAAAGCGCCCACATTGTGCGGATCAAGGATGTTATCCAGAATTAAAACGAATGGTTTTTCTTTTTTCTCCGCAGCATAATTGATGATATCATCAATCTCAAAATAAGTCCTGTCAGATATTATCGCTGCAATTCCTTGAGCAGGCTGGTCTTTAGTGATCTCCCTGAATTTTTGTTTATCTACTTCGACTATTTTAACATGCTTCTGCCGGGCGAGTTTAATAATTTCGTTTAATGAGCCCCCTCTTGAACCAAATAGAATTAAAATCTTTTCTACTCCCTTTTCTGATTTTAAAGCTTCAAGTACCGGATGACGGCCAAATATCAAGCTCATAAAAAAAATCTCACCTACTTTTTAGTTTTCGGTGTGTACTTCACCCTTGTTGGATCAAATCGTTTTAAGCCGGGATTTTTCTTAAAGAAAATTATTCCGGAGATTCCTATCAAAATTAAAAATACAGAGATGATTTGTGCTTCTGAGAGTCCGAGAATCAAACGAGGATTTATTCGAATAAACTCAACAATAAATCGTGCGAAACCGTGAAGCACAAGAAAGTTCATGAATAAGACTCCATCAGGAGTCTCTTTTTTTCGGATCTTCCAAAGAAAAATGAGAATCATGACTGCAAGAATAAATTCGTAGATTGGAGTTGGGTGACAAAGAACTCCTTCCGGCACGTCGCCATTCGGATAAAGATAACTCAAAGATAATGAGGGAGGATAAGTACCACTCGAATAATCTGTCCCCCATGGGAGTGTTGTTGGAATTCCATAGTCACCATCGCCGGCAAGATGACAGCCCATCCTTCCAATTCCATAACCGATTGCAAGTGCAGGTGCAGCAGAATCAGCGATTACAAGAAAAGGTAATTTTCTTCGTCGTGAGTTTATCCAAATCGCAATTACAGCGAGAATAAGACCCCCGTACCAAGTTAATCCGCCTGCAGAGAAGGCTTCACCTATCGGATCCTGAATGAAAGAATCCCATGTCTCGATCAAGTGAAACATCTTTGCACCAATAATTCCGAATATTAATGCGAGTAGGGTAATTTCGGTTGCAAGATCGCTGTGGATTTTTTTTCGTTTGAATTCAAGCGAAAGAAGATAGCTTGCAACAATAAATCCAATTCCAAGCATTAATCCGTAACTGTAAACTGTAAAAGGTCCAATTTCAAAAAGTTTTGGGCACATAAATTATCCTATATATTCAACGAATTTCTTGTGTTTCTTTTTATCCTTGAGAAATTCTCTTTCGAGAATTACTAATCTTTCATAAGGATTAACTTTTAGATCAAAGGAGTTTGTTTCTCCATTTTTTTTAATTATGTGAAAAGTATATTTCCCAATCATATCGGTAATTCTAATTTTTGCTGAAGCTTTACCGGCAAACGGAAATGCAATATCCCTCGAATTCAATCCTTTTATTTGAATCTTATACTCTCGATTTGTATTTGTCAAAATATAATCAATATCATATCTGAATGAAGCGAATTCCCTAAAGGTTAATAATTCTATAATAAAAAAATCTTTTTTAAGTAGATCATCAAATTCGAAGTATGGTTTAATTTGATATTCATACTTCAGTGTCCAGCCAGTGATTTGATCGACAACGGCTAATTCACTTATCGGTTTTTCTTTTTTGGTTCTAACCATCTAATTGAAATTGAGAAAAAATATTTTAGCGATTTGGAGCCAATTTATTCTCAAGATATTGCTGAACGCTTCCGAGTTCGATTAATTCCTGTTCGCTGCTGGAAAGATCTTTCACGGTAACTTTACCTTCTTTAATTTCATCGCTTCCAACTATGAGAACAAACTTTGCATTCTGCCTATTTGCTTCACGCAACTGTGCTTTTAGACTGCGATCCAAAAGATCCATCTCACAAGAAATTTTATTTGCTCTGAGTTTCGTCATTAGATCATAGACATCACTTTTAATTTCACTGCTCAGTACACAAATAAAACAATCTAACTTTGCTGCAGCAGGTTTTTCATATTTTTCTGAGGCAAGAAGAATTCTTTCAATTCCGCAAGCCCATCCGACTCCGGGTGTTTCTTTCCCCCCAAGCTGAGAAACTAAAACATCATATCTTCCCCCACCACAAATCGCATCTTGCGCTCCAAGATCACCTGAAGTAAATTCAAACGCAGTTTTTGTGTAGTAATCTAAACCCCGCACAAGATTCGAATTAAGTTTGAATTCAATTTTATTTTTTGTTAAAAAGTCTTTTAATCCTTCGAAATGGGTTTTACATTCATCGCACAAGTTTTCGAGTATCGATGGAGCATCGTGTTTATATGGAATATCTTTTTCATCTTTTGAATCGAGAATTCTGAGAGGATTCTTGCTCAACCTCGTCCGGCTCTCTTCCGATAGTTTATCCTGTATTTGTGTGAAATAATCCTGCAGCTTTTTCACATACTTCGGTCTGCATTCGGAACATCCGACACTGTTTAACTGCAACTCCAAATTTTTCACATCCAAACCACGCAGCATTGCATCGGCGAGAATGATCAATTCACCATCGGCGAGAAAACTTTTTGAACCGAAAATTTCAGCGCCAACTTGATGGAATTGTCGGAATCTTCCTGCTTGCGGCCTTTCCTGACGAAACATTGGAGAGATATAATATAATTTATTAACCGGGCGAACCTCGCCAAGTTTATTTTGATTGAATGCTCGAACAACTGCCGCAGTCATCTCAGGTTTTAAAGTTAAACTCGTTCCACTCTTATCGTCAAAAGTGTACATTTCTTTTCCAACTATATCGGTTTCATCTCCTATTCCACGTGCGAATAAGTTTGTCTCTTCAAAAATTGGTGTACGGATCTCTGTGTAATTATAGCATCTCATCAATTCATGAATCGAATTTTCAAGTTTTTGCCAACGGAAAATTTCAGGCTGAAAAATATCTTTTGTACCGCGAATTGATTTATACATTATCGTATTCTATGAAATCTAATAAATAAATAAGAAAACCTTATGTATGGAATTATGACAAATTATATTTAAATATTTTTGGTTCTACCGCTAATTGCCTGTCTACCGCCAGGTAGATGTGAAAATAAGTCAAATTGTCCGTTAGGTATGATTATGTTTTCACACCCGCCTGCCTCACGAGATTCTAATGGGGCGGGCAGGTTTCTCCCGCAGATAATCCCGACT
Organism: Bacteroidota bacterium; assembly: GCA_018828505.1. Classification (GTDB taxonomy): domain Bacteria; phylum Bacteroidota; class Ignavibacteria; order Ch128b; family Ch128b; genus JAHJVF01. The sequence continues at coordinate 9,962 of JAHJVF010000277.1, forward strand.
TTGTCGGGACTGATTTTTTTTCTGCGTTCATCTGCGAAATCTGCGGGAGAATTTTTTATAACTTATTCACTTTTCTGAAAATACTTTTTTCATCATTCATAGTTATCCTTCACCATTCAAAATTCCTTGCCTGCCACCCGCCGTAGGCGGGCTATGATGTGGCAGGTTCGATATTTAATATTCTTAAAGATATTAATGTCCAGCAAAGTCACGATATATCAAAGTAATTAGCTTCTTCTTTTTTGAAATGATCAAGAACTTCCGAAACCGAATTCGAATTAAGAAGGCTCTCACGAAAATCTTCATTATTCATCAATCTGGAAATTCTGCTAAGTAGCTTTATGTGAGAACTCACCAAACTATCTCTGCCGATGATGAGGAAGACAAGTCGCACGGGCTGATCATCCAATGCTTCATAGTCTACGGGATTTTTAGTTATTGCAAATGCGACAACAATTTCTGTCACTGCATCAGTTTTTCCATGCGGGACGGCAAATCCTTTTCCAACTCCCGTAGAAAGTACTTTCTCACGTTCGAGAACACAATTTTTAACTTTATCTCTATCTAAAACTTTGTTCGATTTGGAAACGACTTCGACTAATGCGTTAATGATTTCATATTTGTCTATTGCTTCTAAATCGAGTAAGACATTATTTTCATTCAGTAATTCGCTGATCTTCATTTGTTATCTAATAGTTAAATGGGCGTTCAAATATAAATTAACAGTATTCTAAAAGCAATCGTATGTTTGAGGAAGATTTAATAATCAAAATAAATCGTGATCCCATTTTATGACGAAAATTCAATAAGTGGGAATATAAATCAATCTCAAATCCAGCTCATCGAATCGAAAATGATAGCTTAAAATTATTCAATTGAGTAATTTTGTAATGAAAGTAATGATCATTCAACAAAAGATTTCCACTCAATAGAGGCAACAGATGGATATAAAAAACAAAACTGTATTAATACTCGGCGGCTGGGGGCTGGTCGGTTCCGCGATAGCACGAAAAATCATTATCCAGAATCCTGAAAAGATCATCCTCGCATCGCTGCTGGAAGCGGAGGCAAAAGAAGCGGTTGAACATCTGCAAAAAGAATTTCCTGATTTCCCGGCTGAAAATATTATTCCCTGGTGGGGCAATATCTTCATACGAAAAGAATTTAAAGACAAAAATCGTGCTGATTTGTTAGCAGATCCGAATTCAAGAGAGATTTTAATAAATGATACGCTCGAGGAATTGAACGATGAAATACTTCGGGCGTCAAGTCTATATGATTTAATTTCCACATTCCAACCTAAAATTGTTATCGATAGTATAAACACAGCCACGGCAATCGCCTATCAAGATATTTATTCAGTGAGCAGGGACGTTCGCAAGTCAATAAAAAGTAAAAATCTCGACGACATAGTGTATCAAACAGAACGGCTTCTTGCGACTCTTTATATTCCTCAATTGATCAGACACGTACAAATTCTTTACAGAAGCATGATCGATACAAATTCACAGATCTACATTAAGATCGGTACGAGTGGGACAGGAGGAATGGGGCTAAACATTCCATACACGCACAGTGAAGAAAAACCATCGAGAGTATTATTGAGCAAATCCTCGGTTGCCGGTGCACATACGCTGCTTCTGTTCCTTATAGCACGAACACCCGATGCACCCATCACGAAAGAAATAAAACCTACGGCAGCAATTGCTTGGAAAAGAATCGAGTACGGTGAGATTCGAAAAGGCGGAAAGCCAGTAGAACTTTTCGATTGTAAAATCGAAAACGCAATTAAATTAGATAAAGTCTTTAAGATTAAAAATGATATAGAAACCGAAAAAACCGGTGATACACTAAAAGCCGTTTTCATTGATACCGGTGAAAATGGAATTTTTTCTCGGGGTGAGTTTGATGCCATCTCAAGTCTCGGACAGATGGAATATGTAACGCCTGAAGATATTGCTCAATCTGTGATTCAGGAAATTCGTGGTGGAAATACGGGACATGATATTATCAATGCACTTGATCATGCCTCATTAGAACCGACTTACCGGGCAGGTTTTATGCATCACAGTGCAATCAAAAAAATGAAAAAGCTTGAGGAAGAGCATCAAACCGACAGTGTCGCCTTTGAGATGCTCGGTCCTCCGAGGTTATCAAAGCTGCTTTATGAAGCTCAACTCTTAAAACTTTTATTCGGTTCAATAAAGAATGTTGTGAAAAAGAGTCCGAAGGAAATTTCAAATTCAACTTTCGATTATATTAAACAAAACGGTGACCTTCGATCAAACATTATCTCTATTGGAATTCCAATCCTGCTGCCGGACGGAAAGCAAGTATTAAGAGGTAAAGACATAAAAATTCCTCCTTATCGTGGTGAGAATGAACTACCAATCGAGGATAAGAAAATCGATCTTTGGGCGAGTGACGGCTGGGTCGACTTAAGAGAAAAGAATTGGAAAAAGTGGCTCGAAAGATTCGATACAATTATCAAGACAACTGAATCGATCCCGGCTGACGAAACGAGTTCGCGCTACGTCCGTGACAAAGAATATTGGAATAATTTTAATGAAATTGATATTGGAAAAATCGTCGGGTGGATTTTTATTTACGAAGATCTTGGCGAAAGGATGAAAGCGTAATTCGCCATGCAATCAACTCGCTAGTTTATAAAGTTTATCAGGTTCATAAAGTTTGAAAGTTAATAAATTGAACACCCTCGCATTGGATCTTAAACTTTAAAAACTTTCGAACACATTCGCTCCCGCCTGCCTCTCCAGTCTAAATGTATCGTGCAGGTCGCTCAGTGCAGGCTTTATGAACTAAAATTTAATTCATCCAACTGACAAGGCGGGTGATAGCATCTTTGGCGGGTTGATAATCCGGGTTACATTCTAAAGCACGGGTGTAATATCCAATCGCTTCGTTCCATTCCCCTTTCTTTTCCATGATCTTACCCAGATTATAGTATGGATATTGTTTCGATTCGTAACGTTTAGCTTGAAGAGCAGATTCCAACCAATAGATTGCTTCTTCATAGTGTCCTAATGCGATTAAATAAACTCCAATGTCGTTGTAGGGATTTTCGAAATCATTCCAGGTCTTCATTGTCAATGGTTTACAACGAAGTTTTTTATGAATCGTATTGGATACTTCATTTGAAGTTTTATTTTTAGCTATTCACTTCCTACTTTCTTGCAATTTTAGGTACAAATTGCAAAGTTTGAGGGAAAGAATAAAGTAAAAAATAATTAAGAAAAATTGAATATCCAATCATACTCATTTAATCAAAAAATGCTCGCGATTGCTTTAATCAGCAGACCGATGGATGTTGTGGTAACCTTTCTCTCAATTCAAGTTGCCGGTTATATTACACATCCATCCAATATAGTTATTTCATTAATAGCGGCAGCATGATTATCGGGTGCATTTACCGACGCTGCGGGAAATATCATAAATGATTACTATGATTTTCAAATCGATTATGACTATTTTATCCTATAGTTTAATTATTTACAATTAATTACAGAACCTATAAAATGTTTATCTTGGACAGCAGTGATATTTTCTATATTTTGATTGCATGATCAATTAACCAATAATCCACAAAGCAATTCGTTGGTTTTATCCATTGGAAAACTGCAATAAAATTCAAAGAAACTTCCTTTTGCCGCATTCTATTCCGATGAATTACCATCACGAGGAAATTTTCTGAGATAGATGATCACGTTATTGATGTCGTTTCTCTCAAGTACGTCCTTCCACCTCGGCATCTCCGTAGATTTACCTAAAGATGCACCGCCATTGCTGATTATTTCAAAAAGATATTCATCCGAGAGTGAGTTCATGTACGCTGTATCGGCGTGATTGGCTGGAGGTGGATTCAGCGTGTAACTGTGGAGTCCGTCCCCTTCACCAGTAGTTCCGTGACATCCAGCGCAGTACCGCTGATAAAGCCGCTCACCAATCATTTCTCTTCGTGTCAACAGCGAATTATCAGAAAAAAAATTTGACAGCACCTTCTTTTCTGATTTACAACCGACAAGTACAAAGAAAAACAGCAGAAGACAAATTCGAACCATAGCAAATCGCAAATCGGAAATCTCCGCCTGAGTCGGATGTGCCTCTGGCACAGAAAATTGTAAATCACCCATCAATAACTCAAAAGATATTTCGCTATGAGCAGTGCTTCCTCATCAGACAAACCCAGGACAGGTTCCAGTGTAGCTGGGTCGAGCGCTTTGGGATTTTTGATCCACTGTAAGATCCACCCCGCTGTTCTCCTCTCACGGATGTTCATATCTGTTGAGACTAACTCCGGTCCCATCGTTCCCCCTTCGTAGTTGATTTGATGACACGACTGGCAGCGATACTTTTCATGGTAAAGTTTTCGACCCTGCTCGATCTCTGGTTTAGAGAATTTTTCGCCACTCAAGAACTCTGAAGGAACTTTCTCATTGACCAGCGTAGTTCTCATGTAGTTTATGATGATATCGATTTCCTTATCGGTGAGATTAAATTTCGGCATTCGCTCGACAAGTGTTGGTCTCAGAGTCGTCGGATTGCTCAGAAATTTCTTAAGCCATGCAGCGTTGGTACGACTTCCCTGGTAGGAAAGGTCAGGGGCAAGTGTACTTCCACGACCATTGATCTTATGACATGTCAAACAATTCAAATCGGCAACCAACTTCCTAAATTCACCTGGCGGAGTGTAGCCACTTTCGGGTTGTCGTCTCAGAATGAATGGCTCAGGTGGATGTTCTTCTGTGAATCCAAGTAGAACCGTTGAGAAAGCTCTTGATTCTTTTATTCCGAATCCGTAATCAGGCATCTTCTGGGCGATTCTCTCAGTCGCAAACGCTCGTGGGTTCTGGAGTTTTGAGAGAACCCAGGCTTCCTTTGTGCGGGAAATATTTGTCACATCTCCAAAGTCAAAATTCTCAATTGGCTTGTCACCGAAAAATGTCAGGTCGGCGCCGACTTTCCCACCAACAGCTCCTTGTCCAACCGGATCATGACAACCGAGACATCCATACTCGATCACAAGTTTTTCACCTCGCTTCACTTCTCCAGAGGAGTAAGCAAAGTTTTCATCCTCCGATGATATTTCAGAAGCTTTAAGACTATTGAGATAGGTAATGATCTTCAGGATTTCTTGGTCGGTGAATCGATAGCGAGGCATTTTAGTGTTGGGTTGATACGCTCTTGGATTCTTAATCCAATCGAAGAGCCAACCCAACTGTACCTTAGTCGTGATGTTCACTAAATCAGGAGCAATTGTTCCGCCTTTGCCATCTACCAGATGACAACTAATACATCGAGCCATGCGAAAGATTGTTTCTCCCTCCTGGATCCATCGAGCATCTAGACTCCTCTCCGTGATGCGCTGCAGTTTCGGCTCGCCTTTGGCGAGCTCACTCACATCCAGCAGATATGCTCGTACGGCATTGGCTTCGTTCTCCGTGAAGCGGAAATTCGGCATCTTTGTTTGTGGAAGATAACTCTTCGGATTTAAAATCCAACGCATCAGCCATGCGGGTCTCACTTTGACAGCAATCCGATTGAGCGGCGGGCCAATGTTCGGAACTTTAACATACCCTTCAACATTGTGACATCCGAGACATCCTGACGACTCAAACAATGATCGTCCATCGGAAAGTGTTGGTGACTCAGGAAATTCTAAATCTTCATGACACTTGCCGCATAGACGCTCACGAGTTCCTTCTCCGAGCAGCGGATTGTGGTAGAATTCAACCTTGCCATGAGCAGATCTCGCCGTCAATGCAACACCTTGTCCGCCATGACAGGGCGTACAACCAAATTTTTCGACAGGATGGATATACAGCAGATATGAATGACGTGTGAATGGCTCTTTCTCGTTTTCAAATCCTGGCTTGTCAACACCAAGATGACACGTTATGCACCGCTCCACACGACTGATTCTCCCACCGAAATTATTATCGTCAAAGTCCGGCAGAATGATCTGCTTAATCTCTATTGATCGTGATTTGATCGCTTCGATTTTTCTCTGCCACACAAAAATATCAGCCTTCAGGGAAGTGAGACTGTCTTTCAAACGTTCGACAGTGTGTTCAAATGCCCGAACAGACTGTTCACGTTCAAATCGCTTCTTTTGAAGTGAGTCCAGTTCATTTGAGAGTCGTTCCTTTTCTGCCTCGAGTTTATTCAGTTTCTGTTTTTCTTTCTCTGCCGGCTTTCCCTTGTGCAATGCCGTTTTGAAGTAATAATAAGTTTCATCTGCTTCACTTCGAGTGAACTGGAGTTCCTGAGCAATCTCGGCAATTTGTGCTTTGATGTTCTCTAATTCTTTAAAACTTTTTTGGTATTCTTCACTCTCCAGTGCCGTTTCAGCGCCGCGAAGTCGCTGCTGAATGTCTGTATAGCGTGCTTGAACCTCCTCGCTCTCGAATTTTTCCTGTGCCTTTCTCAGTTCACCTTCTGCTTTCTGAAGGTCAAGTTTATGAAATTCATTTTGGAATTCTTTCCAGGGTCTGCGCACCCAGACTTCATCAATTACCGCCCAGATAGTTGTCACCGTCAATAGTGCGGCACACACAACAAAGATCGCTCCATATCTTCGCTCTTCAACCGGAATCAATCTTCGCTGTTTGAAAATCCTTATCATATAATTGTTCTCGGTACCATTGCAATACATTCCCATGGACACTCTTTCACACACAATGTGCAGCCTGTGCATGGTTCTTCAATCACACGGCAGACATTGGTGAGAATTTCGGGATTAGGATTTCTCACAACAGTGATACAGTCCACCGGACAAAATTCGATGCACACCTCGCAACCCGTACATGTCTCTTCATCAATGAGCGCAACCAGCTTTGATTTTTTTTTGGTGATAACACGAGGTTTGGTCTCTTCAATCATATATTGAACCACGGCGTTACCCATACATACTTGATGTTCAAGGCCATACGGAGAAACATTTTAATCGGCAGCGCCAACATCGTCAGCAACAGAAAGGCAACAATGCTGTAGCGAACGACGCCAAACTTCTTCATGAACTCTGGCTGTTTCTTCTTCAAGTAAAAATAGAAAATGACTCCCAAGAAATAGTATCCGCTCACTAGAACTCCACCAAAGACCGATGACCAAAAGTAGGATCGAATACCAAGGAGGTACGGTAGATCCACATTGGTTATGGCAACTATGCGATGCACATCCCATTCTTCCCATGGATAGAAAAAATACCAGCCAGGTCCACGAAAAAATGTTCCGATAATGATCAGTACCACCCACAACATATATCCGAAGCCGAATACAATCATGGCAAACTTCCGCTGATGGAAACTATAGTATCCGCCCCCACGTGGATTGGTATCGATATACGGGATTATCATCAAGCCGACAATTATCAAACCGGGAAGGATAACACCGGCAATCCAGGGATCAAAATAGACCAACATTTCTTGTAACCCAAGAAAATACCAGGGAGCCTTTGCAGGATTTGGTGTTTTACTGGGACTAGCGAGTTCTTCGAGCGGTGCATCAATTGTAATTGACCAGACAGTGAGAATCACCATGATGATGAGCGATGCCAGAAATTCGATCTTCGTCAGATAGGGCCAGCAATGAACCTTGTCGATATTTCTATTGACGCCATACTTATCATTCTTTACTGCTTGACTCATGCCGAGCCAATAGTAATACAATACAAGCAACAGCATTCCAGCGATAGGAATGTTGTCAGGGAGTGTCAAGATGTGAAAGAATTGTTCCATGTAATAAAAAATTTTAAAGACCGGACAGCAAAAAGGTTACTTTTACAACAAAGAATGCTGACCAAGCGAGTAAGAATTTCTTAGCGTTCATGATTTATCTCCCTTCTATTCTAACCTCTTGCAGGTTCACGACCTGCGGGAAAGTTAATCATCATCCCCATCACGATCGTCATCTCGGAACACCTTAATTGACACTTTCAGGTTTTGATCGATAATATCTTGATTACGTGGGTCTCTAGTGTAATGATTTGTTAGTTGGTTTACTTTCACTATATTTGCAGCAAAAATATCTTATGGCAAGTATAGGAAAAATTGTTCTGACCCCAAAAGAAGATCAAGAATTGCTTATGTGGTCAAGGTCGTCAAAAATGGATTA
>JAHJVF010000278.1 GCA_018828505.1 Bacteroidota bacterium
AATTTAACTTTTCAGAAACTGCAGAGTTCGAATGGTCTTTGATCTCTGCTAATTTATTAGATTTAATCTTTTCGCTTGGCGTGGGTGCAGTTTTTGGATATCTCTTCATTCTTTATTTTAAGTATGTTAATGCAGAAAAAGTTTTGTTTATTCTCTCCTCGATCTTGATTATTACAGAGATATCCAACGCACTTCATCTCGATACTCTGCTTATTTTTATTTCAATTGGGTTCTTCGTTCAAAACTTTTCTAAGTTTGGACATGATTTCATCGATCCAATTGAAAAGCTTTCGGTTCCGATTTACGTAGTCTTCTTTACGATTGCGGGTGCCGGATTAAATATTGAAGCATTCTATCTTTCTTATCAAATTGCACTTCTCGTTTTTGGAGTGAGAGTTCTTCTGATCTATGTTTCTTCTAAACTGGGAACTAAACTGGCGAAAGAACCGAAACCGATCCAGCAAAATGTTTGGATGGGTTTCATCTCACAGTCTGCTGTCGTGCTAGGACTTTCAATAATTATTTTACAGAAAGTTCCGGAGATATCTTCAGTATTCAGTCCGATAATTCTTGGAATTGTTGGCTTGAACCTATTATTTGGACCAGTCTCCTTTAAGTTTGCTCTTCGCAGAGTTAAGGAAACAGCAGACTCTAAAACTGAAGAAAAAGAATTTAAGGCTGAACCTCATGTAAAAAAGAGAATCACCGAGCTTGAACCGCTGCCAGCAAAAAAACTTATCAAACCTAATTTCGAAGATGAGTCGCTGAATCAAAAAGTTGAGCTGCTTCGGTCAAAGCTTGTGAACATCTTCCTTGAATTCCAGAATAATTTTATCAATAAACGGAGCGAAGGCTCGATAGAGTTCTTCTACCAGATAACCGAAAAGTATATTGATGAATATCAAAAGCTGAAAGCAGCTTTCACCAAGCCTAAGGTTTCAGGTAAAGAATTAAAATCTCAAATTCTAAATGTTCAAAGTGATATTGCCGATTGGTTCGCAGGTTTATGTTTTGCCAGAAAAAATATTGAGAAAGAGATCTTAACTGCCGAACATCTGCTTCATAGGCTGTTCGATGATCTGAAGGAATTCTGTGATGAAGCCGATGAGTACATAGTTATCAATCAAGAAGAAGCTAAATTTATTACCCTACCCGATGATTCACTAAAAATAAAAATTGGAAAAGGATCAAAAAGATTAATTCGAAAACTGCGAGCGGCTTTTGGTATTAAAGCTCCTATTAAACGAAAAATACCCTTTGTTAAGTTAGTTAAATATTATTTCGATTGGCAGATTCCTACTGAGATAGAGAAAATTGCATTCTTCGTCGGGATGGAGCGATTGACAGTTCTTCAACGAGTTAAAAAAATTTACGATGAAGTGACTTTAAATTTTGAAGAGCTTCTTAATCTTATTGCTGAACATAAAGATATCGAAGCTGTCGCGACTATCGCTCTCGATAAATTGAATGATATTCATGAAAAGCTTAAAGCCGAGATTCGAATTGTAAATGACGAGATCACACAATCAAATCAAAATATTAATGTTCGCCTGGAATATGCTTTTGCCAATCCTTATAACGAATTTTTGGAATCACTGAACAAAGTCGGAACTGTCGAACTTTCACATCGGAAGTTTGATTTTTCAAAAATCTATAAAAGAAGTATTGAAGCAAAAGAGACTACGCTTGAGACAATTCGTTTTTGGGTGAATTATTTTCTTGGTTATCTTGGTGTGAGTGAACGTGATGCAAAGATTTACCTACTTGCGGGAAAGGTGAATACAGTAATTGATGAAACGATGATCAGATTTTCGGATACTATAAATGAAAGTCTGCGGTCGATAACATCCGATCTGCTTCGTTTGTTCAAAAAAATCAATTCCGAACTGTCGAATAACGAATGGGTAAAAGTTGAAAATTCACTTAAGATAAAAGAGGTTGTAAACATTTATCGGAATGAATTACTGCTTCTGCTTCACGAAAAAGGAATAACAAAACTTTCTAATATCAATAAAAGCAAAAAGTTCAATACCATTACTACTGTACTTCTCGAGAACTTTTCGAATCTTGCACAAACGTGTGATCCAAATATTCAAGTGCTGGATGAAAAAGATTTTGAGATCAAAGAAACTAAAACTGAATATATCCCCCTTAAAACTCTCCCTTTCCGAGCAATTGTTAAATCATTCCTTGAAAAGGATCTTTCACGTGAAGTAAGCAAGATCAATGAAGTTATATCGAGTCATCTCAATAGTTCGATCAATGAATTGAAAAATATCGGTAATATCGTAAGCTACCATTTTACCGCTGCAGTTGAAGAGATAGATAGAAATCCAAAATCTGATGCTGAGTTGAAGAAAGTTCTAAGTGATACGATTTTAGAATCGGCTAAATTAATCAAGGATAAAATAAAAATTTGGGATAGAGAAATCGATAACCTGGAAAGAGAGATCGAAGTTGGTTTAACTGAAAAAATCTATAAGAGCATCGATAGATTAAAGCAAATTCTAACTCACGAGCCAGCAAAATACGCCGCTCATTACATCGAGCAGGAAGAAAGACTTGTCAAAATAAAATCCGTCTATTTCAAAATTTACGACAGCATTCTCGAAAAAATTCTTTCAACCAAAATCTATCTAACAAATCAATATCAAGAATTACTGCGTCCGATATTCAAAGAAGTAAAGCACCGTGTGTTTGATGAATTCAAATATACAAGTACAATAATTTATTGTTATAACCAAACCATTATCGATCCAAGAGTTTATGATACACTTCCATTCATCTATCGAAAGCTTTTTGACTATTCTTCATCTGAGGTAACTGAATTCATTGTCGGAAGAGAAGCTGAAAAAGATGTAATCAAACAGGCATCGCTGCGAGTATTTAATGGACTTCCCGGATCGATCGCAATAATTGGCGAAGCCGGAACAGGAAAGAGCAGTTTAATAAATTATTTCCTGAAAGATCATTCCTCCAGTGAAAACGTTTTTCGGATGAATTTTACTAATTCGATCGACAGCGATAGGGATTTGCTTAATGTTCTTATTGATTTGTTCAAATTAGAATATGTCCATTCTTTCGAAGAATTAAGAGATGAACTGCTTCTTCCGGGGCAGAGTCATACTGTGATACTTGAAGATATTCATAAACTTTTTCTGCGGCGTTACGGCGGTTTCAGTGCGATAAAAAAACTTTTACTTCTTGTTTCAGAAACGAGTCACAAAATATTCTGGATCACTTCTATTTCATCGCAAGCCTGGCAGCTTTTGAACAATTTCTTAATTATAAGTAACTATTTCCCATTTCAGATCAGGACAGAAAATCTTTCAAAAGATGAATTAAAAGATGCATTGCTTTCACGACATCAGACTTCCGGGTTTGATATAGAATACTTACCAAGCGAGGGAGCAAAATTAAAGCGTCAATTCAGACATGCTTTCGGAGCTGAAGAGAAAAATAGTATTCTCGAAGCGGAATTCTTCACCGAACTTGCCAAAGCTTGCGAAGGGAATGTAACTTCCGCAATATTTTACTGGCTACGTTCGATCGATTCTATTAAAGGAAATGTCATTCTGCTTGGTCCTTTGAAGAAGATGGACTTCTCGTTTTTACAAGTCTATGAAGTGAAAAAACTCCTAACGCTTGCAAGTCTTGTACGTCACGGTAATTTGAGAATTTCAGAACATCAGAAAATATTCAATTTAAGTGCGGATGAATCGCTGGCAATTTTGAACTTTTTATCCACCACAAATTTAGTTCAGTATGAAATTAATCCAAATCAGGAAAGGGTATTTTTCATTAACCGTGCAATTTATAAACCGCTCGAAATTGAATTAAGAAGGTTGAACATTTTTGAATAATATTTTCAAAATAATTTTGTTTGTTATCCTACTGCTGCCAATTGTTCAGGCACAAACTACGTCCGTAAAAAAAGACGATTCATTAAGGTTTCAATCGAGAGACACTACCATCGGCTTTCATCCAGTGGTCGATTCGCTCAGAAGGCAAAATGCACTTCGAGAAACCGTTTTAATTCAGGACACAACAGTAACAACACTTCATGACACATTGATGCTTCATGATACTCTCACAATTCATGATACGATAAAGGGAGAGACAAATTTCCTCATCATCCCTGAAGGGGAATTGAGGATTGAGGAAAGTTTTACATTCTGGAAAATAATTCTGTCTCTGATACTCGTCCTCCTTGCAGGATGGATTAACTGGCGCGTGAACAAATTTTATCTCCGATATCATCTTATTGAAAAGTTTAAGTATGCTGATTTCTTAAAGATCCTAATTCATATTTTCCTTTGGCTTCTGATAGCTTATATAATTTTGTTTTTCATTCTCCAACCTTCGAGCTACGTCATGCTCGCCCTGGGTGCCGCACTTCTTTTAATGATTGTTCTTGCCTCGAACGATTTTGTAAAAAATGTAATTGGCGGCATCGCTATATTGTTAGATAGACCTTTCACCTATGGAGATTGGATAAAGATAGGGCAGTACTATGGAAAAGTCCGTGCGAAAAGTTTCAGGACGATTGAAATTATCACCCTTGATGATTCAATAATTAATATTCCTAATCATCTTTTTTTGCAGGATGCAGTTGAAAATTTAAACGTCGTTTCGAAGAATAAGCAGGTAAATATTACGGTGAGAATTCCGACAAATGTTGAAGTGATCGAAGCAAAGAGAGTTTTATTCGAAGTCGCTACAACATCCATTTATAATTCAATTTCAAAACATGTTGAGGTTACATTTAAAGGACTTTCAGCAGACGGATTAAATGAGTTCAACATCAAAGCATTTGTATTCGATACGAAATACGAGAATGAACTAAGGACAAATATTCTTGAAACTATTTATAATATCTTCGCCGAAGACCACAAAAAATCCACTGAATAATTAAAAGCATCCTAAATCGCTAAAACAATCCGTGAGAATTCATCCGTCGAATGACGGATTTTTAAAAATCCTCTGCGAGGATTAAAATTCTTGTACGAGTCAGTTTTCTTACAATAATAAAACCCAGCCTGCAGGTAGAGTCTGTTACACAATATGATTCATTCCTTGGTCATAGGTAGGTGACTAATAAGTTCGGTTTTCTCGATACTTTCTCTGATATTAGTCAGAGAAAACCTGCCTGCGGCAGGCAGGCGCGAAAACCGGTATCGAATTGTCCGGTTCTCGCCCGCCTGCCTCGTCAGTCCCGCCTGCCTCGCCTGCCCGCCT
>JAHJVF010000279.1 GCA_018828505.1 Bacteroidota bacterium
TAATTTATCCATGTTACCATCGTAAAGTGATAGCTATTAAATAATTAATGGAGGTAAAATGAATCTTCATAGGTCTCTATCGTTTGTAATATTAATTGTTACTTACTCTGTTACAATCGCTCAAAATAATCCGTTATACCCGGGTCATGAACTTTTTATTCATACCGAAGGGAATAATCCAAATTATTCTACAGTAAAATTTTGGATGACTGCAGTAGATGCAGTTTGGGATCAAGATGCAAACATATATGACTTGGGTCCTCAAAAGTTGATTGGCTCTCTTAATTTTGCACGAGCATATCATATAAACAACCCATCAAATGATAATATTCCTATACCCAATTCTAGCAATTATTGGGGTATGGAAAACGTTTTGTCTTTCGGTTATGGCTTTCCATATGACCAAAATATATTCGGCTATGGTCTTTATTTAGCCGCATTCGGTTACAATTATGATGATCCTATAATATCTTTCTTTCTTGATTATCGAGATTGTGATTATACAAAAAATTATGCTGGAGCTGATATTTGGATTAAATTTAATGCGTCGAATAATACTGTAAAGATTGATTGGAATAATTCTAATTTTACCGACTATGTTACTACTATTGAAAATAACAATACTTATGCGATATGGATGTATATGCCCAAAACTTTGAGACAGTATATTCAGAACACAAATTATCTCGAACTTTATTTGAGAGTTTCTAACTCAGAGGGGAATCCACGATTAACATGGAACCCGACTGCACAGTCAAGCTGGACAGGTTATAAAATCTATCGTAGTATCAACACGCAAGGAGGTGCTGCGGGCATCTTTAGTGCAATTGCAACTGTTGGGAAATATGTAAATGAATACACAGATTACGATTTAGGCGTTGGCTCGCCATGGAAAGTATATTATAAAGTAATAACCGAAAATAATGGAAACGAGGTAGGACTTTTTTCAAATATGGTTGAAATAGGGGTTGCTGGATTTCAGAAGAGAAGTGATTTGAAAGAAGTTAAAACAATCTCAGTAAAAGTTTTAGAATTACATCAAAACTATCCAAATCCGTTTAATCCTGTGACAAATATCAAATTCCACCTGCCCGCCTTGTCAGTCGCAGATAGGCAGGCGGGAATTCCAAAAACCAATCATGTTACACTTAAAGTTTATGATGTGCTTGGTAGGGAGGTCGCAACGCTAGTCGACGAAGTAAAACCTGCCGGTGACTATGAAGTTCAATTCACGATTAACGATTCACGATTGACGAGCGCGGTTTATTTCTACCAACTCCGTTCCGGTTCGTATGTTGATACGAAGAAGATGGTCATCATCAAATGAGATTTCGAAATTAGAATATTCTGAAATTCATTTTTGTTTTTTTTGATAATAAGATATGGTTCAATTAATAGTGTGAAAAAGCCCAACTTCTCGAAATGAATAAGAAAAATAAGAAGTTGGGCTTTTAATTCTCCAAATTTAGCATGTGACTAAATTTCCTTTGCCAGCTCCAAAAATCTTTTGTATGGAATTGCAACCAGACTTTCAGCATGAAAAGCTCCATTTGACAGACTGATCATTGAAACCTTCGCTGCGGTTTCTTCATCAGGAGCTTCGTAAATATCTATAAAGTCGTAATTCCCAAGTAGAGCATAATGTGCGATGAACTTAACTTCAGGACATTTTTCTTTGACCTGATCGAGCCATTCTCTTCCGATTTTGGCTCTATCTTTTCCAAAGGATCCTTTGGACATGTGTTTTGAAATCTCAGGGGAAAGTTTGGTCATTAAAATAAATGTTTTCATTTCTACCTCCCTTTGGTTTAATATATCTCGGTTTTAATATAAAACTTAAATCTCTAACCAAACATATTTGTCCGAAGGACTCCTATGGAGAAATTTTATATTTCAGCAAATTTAAACCTTCGATTTATAAATCGATCATTAAAAATTAATAGGGTTTCTCTTAATATAGAATGGTTAGTAAACTAAAATGGAAATTCCGGACACTCAACTCAAAAATTCTTGACATCATAAGCATTTTTTGATAAGTTTGTACAAGATTTAGCCATTTCCTGCCCATGGAAGTGGCTAATTTTTTTTTATCAATTAGACTTAAAGGTTTCGTATGGGAGAATCTGTTTATTTAACGAGAGAAAGACTGCTTGAGATCGAGCAGCAAGTGAATAAATTAAAAACGCATGGAAGAAGAGATATAGCACAAAAAATTGCAGATGCGCGTGCGCATGGTGATCTTTCGGAGAATGCTGAATATGACGCAGCAAAAGAAGAGCAAGGGCTATTGGAATTAAAGATAGTAAAACTCGAAAGAGTTCTTACACGCGCTCAAGTTATTGATACTTCAAATCTAACTACGGACGAAGTTCGAATTCTAACAATAGTCCGGGTTAAGAATAAGAAAACAGGTAAAACGCATTCTTATCATCTCGTCTCCCCTGAAGAAGCTGATTATGATAATGGTAAGCTCTCCGTCACCTCACCAATTGGGAAAGAGCTATTGGGCAAAAAACTTGGCGAGTCAGTTAAAGTCAACGTTCCCGCCGGTATAATGGAATTCAAAATTTTAGAAATCTCAAAATAATTAATTACTCAACCATCAGGTCGAATGGCGTCATCAACAGATTTTATCAAATTATGTTTCAAGGAAGCGCTCAAAGGTAAAGGGCACGTTTCTCCTAATCCTTTATCTGGTGCAGTGCTGGTAAAAAATGGGAAGATAATTGCAAAAGGTTATCACAAATCTTTCGGCAATCCGCATGCTGAAATTGTAGCGTTGAAGAAAGCAGGTAAAAGTGCAAAAAATTCTACTCTGTTTCTAAATCTTGAGCCATGCATTCATTACGGCAAAACACCTCCCTGTGTTGATGAAGTCATAAATTCTGGGGTAAAAAAAGTTGTTGTTTCCATGCTCGATCCAAATCCATCGTTTGCAGGGAAAGGGATCCAAAAGCTGCGAAATCATGGAATACAAGTTGAAACCGGAATTTTGAAAGATGATGCAATTGAGCTGAATAAGTTTATCATTAAATATAATCAGACGAATTTACCTTACATTACTTTACGTATTATACGCTCCTTGGATGATAGATTGACTTGCGGCTCGAATAGTAAAAATCGATGGATAAGTGACGAAACAAAAAGATTTATTTATGATTTAAGAAATGAATATGATGCTGTGCTCATTGGGAGAAATGTAACAAAGTACGAGAATCCTTCTTTGAAAGTAAAATCTCCAAAGCAAAGACAGCCATACCGAATTGTATTGGACACTAATTTGAGTCTTCCCACAAATCTCAGGTTGTTTAGGGATGAAAATAGAGAACTCACAATTCTGATTGCCGGCAATCATATGGAAAAAAGCAAGAAAGGAGAACTTCTCGAAAAAAAAGGGATTCGGGTTATTTATGCTAAGCGTAATCCCGATCAATTACTAAATTTAAATTCAGTCCTTTCTGAGCTTGGTAAAATGAATTTATCTTCTATTTTAGTTGAGGGGGGAAACCGGCTTTTTGCTTCGCTCATTAAATCAAATCTGTTTGATGAGATAAATAATATTTTAATCCCGAAATTTGTCGGTAGTGAATTTGAGTCTGCTTTTACTCTCGGAAAATCTAATGAAGTAAATAACAACAGTCTAAAATTCTATAAAACTGAGAAATTAGGTGATGATCTTTTAATCGTATTGAAAAATGAAAATTAAAAAGTCGACAATTTTAACATTTATATTTTTTTCAATTAAAATTCTGCAAGGACAGGATATGAACACAAATTTAGTCCAGTCCGAAGGATCCTTTGGACTTGAAGAAAACATTCTTAATGAATTCAACTCCGTTGAAGGCAATTTTGCTCTTGCTTTCGAAGAGATTGGCAGCTCAACAAATAAGTTATTGATCAATCCTGATGAAGTTTTTCATGCTGCGAGTACGATGAAAACTCCGGTAATGATGGAGGTATTTAAGCAGGCTCATGAAAGAAAGTTCAATCTTTCTGATTCAATACTGATTAAAAATGAATTTCACAGTATAGTTGATGGTTCGACCTATCAAATGGAATTATCTGACGATGGCAGCGAAGAACTGTATAAATTCATCGGACAAAAGCGTACAATCTATCAGCTAGTTTATGATATGATCACGGTAAGCAGTAATCTTGCCACGAACATCTTGATCGAACTAATTGATGCAAAAAATGTTACAATGACAATGCGTAGCATTGGTGCTGATAAAATAAATGTACTCCGCGGGGTTGAGGATTTGAAAGCATACAACCTTGGACTAAACAATACTACAACGGCAAACGATCTTCTCGTGATTTTCAAAACAATTGCTGATAGGAGCTGGATTAGTCCGGAAGTCTGTGACGAAATGTCGAATATTTTATTAGATCAAAAGTTTCGAACAAAGATTCCAAGTCTTCTTCCTCAAGATGTGAAGGTTGCACACAAAACCGGCAGCATAAGTAAAGTCGAACATGACAGTGGAATTATCTTTTTGCCCGATGGCAGGAAATATGTACTTGTCATTCTTTCAAAAGAGCTTGAAGACGTTAAACTTGGAATTAATACGATCGCCAAAGCATCAAGAATGATTTATGATTACATGGTAACTCACCTTACGCACAGTGTGATACTCAATTGCCCCGACCTTTAGGTCGGGGACCAGATTAACACCAAATGCTTTGGCTTTAGCCATTAAACAAGGCTA
>JAHJVF010000042.1 GCA_018828505.1 Bacteroidota bacterium
ACCGCACAAATATAAAAACATACCTTACTTAAGAAGCGGTTCTGCTACAAAACAAATGCCAGATTCTGTCTATACTCAAATGCTGGCTTCAAGACCACCGAACTTAGATTTAACATCACGAATTGTTCATGGAACTTCAATAACAGACCTTTCCGAAAAAGCTCTCGCTCGCCATAAAGAATTTTTAGCGAAAAGAAGTGAAAACTGGAAGGAACTCAATGATTTCGAAACTCTTTCGGATTTACTTCTGATTGAGAATAACGAATTGACCTATGCTGGAATTTTACTTCTTGGTAAACCGGAAACAATTCAAAAATATATTCCGCAGGCAGAACTAAGATATTTTTGGTATGCTTCGGATGATGATACTGAATATAGCTATCATAATAGGGACACATCATCATACCAGCCAATAATTTTACAACTTGATCTGATTTTATCCGAGATTAAAACAAAAATCATAAATATTCAGATGGGCTTATTCAGAGTTGAGGTGAAGGAGTTCGAAAGAGAAGTTTTACAAGAAGCAATTTTAAATGCTATCATGCATCGGGATTATAGAATTCAGACACACATTTTTATTAAGCATTACCCTTCACATCTCGAAATTATAAATCCCGGAGGTTTCTTTGGCGGTGTTACTTCTCAAAATATAATTTTTCACCCACCTCGTTATAGAAACTTTAGATTAGCAAATACACTTGCCAAAGTATTTGCTGTTCAACAAGCTGGTCAAGGTGTGGATATAATGTTTAAGGAAATGGTAAAGCGAGGGCAACAGTTAATTTATGTTGAAGACAAAGAAAATGTTGCATTAACCATTCCGGCTGGTGTGGTAGATAAAGAATTGTACTCTTTTATATCAAAGGTTAACGAAAAAGGAATATTACTTGGCTTGGTTGATCTTGTTGTACTGCAACAATTAAAAAAAGGAAAGGGATTAACAAAAAGTACGCTGCAAACATTTTTAAATGATTTTTCTATATCATCCGACAAAGTAAATCACTCGATTAATAGATTGATTAAAGAGAAAGTTATTTACCCAATGGGAGAAAAACGAGGACGACGGTATTTTCTTTCAAACGAGTTTTACAAAGAGTTGGGCATAAGTGGTGAAGTTACAAGATTAGTTGGCCCAAGTAAGAAAGGTATTGAAGTAACTATTATCGATCATCTAAAAATTCATGGAACGGGTAAGATAAGTGATTTTCTTACTGCCCTATCTATTCCTCAAGATGATAAAAGACTTCGAAAAAGAGTATCAAAAGTGTTGGCTCAAATGCACAGTGAAGGGCTAATAGCCTATGAATCCAAAAGGAGATGGACTACCTATTGGCTTAAGAATAGCTCTAGTTAAAGGGTTTAAATAAAAACATTAAATAAAAACATTAAATAAAAGGATTATAGAATCTAGCGGAAAAATTGAAATACGATGATTTTTCAAAGAATTGAACACTGCAAAAGGGTTATAGAAATGACATTTAGGGGTATAGAATTTTGAATTATGCCTCATAGAAAAACAAAAACTGAAACCCTATTCCGAATCATCGAAAACGCCATCCATAAAGGATACAGTTCGAGTTTCAGTCATTTCCGATACAAAAATAATGGAATAAAAAACATAGTTCAAGAATTATGAAAAAGAAAAAATCTAAAACCAAACAAAGTGGCTTATTTGATATTCAAGATTATCTATCTACTGCTCTTTGCGTTCCGGCTCTAAGAAATGCAGTTGCAATTTGGCGTGAAAGTAATTATAAAGGAATAACACAAACTACAAGAGAACTGTTAAACTTTTGGTTTAGAACTGATCATAAGTTGCCTAATGGAAGACCTTTCTATTATCATCCGGCACAAAGAGAAGCAATTGAAACACTAATTTATGTTTACGAAGTTGAAAAAGTCCGCTCAAGAAAAGAATTGTTGGAAAGATATGCTTTCGATTCAAAAAATTTACGCTTACCTCCCTATGATGATTTTTCACGTTATTGTATTAAGATGGCAACCGGCAGCGGTAAAACAAAAGTCATGGCTCTTGCAATTGCTTGGCAATACTTTAATGCTGTTCGTGAAAACTCAGATGAATATGCTAAAACATTCTTAATAATTGCACCGAACGTAATTGTGTTTGAAAGATTACGAACGGATTTTCAAAATGGGATGATTTTTAGAACCGATCCATTATTTCCTAAACACTATAGTTTATTTTGGGATGTTGAAAGTTACGTAAGAGGTGATTCGGAAAGAGCACATAGCGAGGGGGCAATTTACTTAACCAACATTCAGCAGTTTTATGAAAGAACTTCAAAAAACAATTCAAGCGAACCGGAGATACTAACAGCATTACTTGGCGAAAAACCGCCGACAAAGAAATTAGAAATAACAGATTTTGATACAAGAATAATAAATAGAAAAGAAAATGTTGTTGTTCTTAATGATGAAGCTCATCATACTCATGATGAGGAAAATGAATGGAACAGTATCATTAGAAAATTATACTTCAATTCAAATAAAAAACTGATTTCACAATTAGATTTCTCCGCTACGCCAAGGTATTCGAAAGGGGGTTTGTTTGCCTGGACGGTTCTTGATTATCCTCTCAAGCAAGCAATCTTAGACAACATTGTAAAAAGACCTCTAAAAGGAATTTCGAAAGTTGTTGAAACAAGATCGCGTACTCCACATATTCGTTATGCGAGTTTTTTAACTGCTGGAGTTGAACGCTGGCGGGAATATTTTAAACAATTAAAACCCTTAAATAAAAAGCCAATTCTATTTATTATGATGAATTCAACCGACGAGGCAGACGACGTAGCTGATTGGCTTCAAAAAAAATATCCGGCTGAATTTAGTGGCGAAAAAACTTTGATCATTCATACTGATGAGCCGGTGAAGTAAGTAAAAAAGATCTTGATATCGCACGAAAATTAGCAAGAGAGGTTGATGAAGAAAAATCTCCGGTTAATGCAATTGTAAGTGTTTTAATGTTACGTGAAGGTTGGGATGTTCAGAATGTAACGTTAGTTGTTGGATTACGTCCATACACATCCAAAGCTAATATCCTACCTGAACAGACTATCGGTCGTGGCTTAAGAATGATGTTTAGAGGATTAGCTTCAGGCTATAAAGAGCGCGTTGATATAATTGGAAATAGAGCATTCATTAGCTTTGTTGAAGATTTAGAAAAAATTGAAGGGCTTCAACTCGATACTTTTGAAGTAGGTAAAGATAAATTAAAAATTATTACGATTTCTTCTGATAAAAGTAAGATTGAATACGATATCGGTATTCCAGAAATGACTCCGCTACTATCCAGGAAAAAATCGCTTACAGAAGAGATCGCTGAGCTTGATGTAATGAAGTTCGATGTTAATCCTCTTCCGATTTCGCCAATAGAAAAGATTGATTCTTTTATTTATGAGGGAAGAGATATCTTAACCGATGAAAAACTTTTTGAACGTGAATATACATTACCCGAGGTTCAGACTGCTCAGGAGATAATAGGATATTATGCACGTAAAATAGCACAAGACATAAAGCTTCCATCTCAGTTTGCCGCTTTGGCTCCAAAAATAGGGGAATTTTTTGAAAAGAAAGCTTTTGGCAAAAATGTTGACCTAAATGATGCAGTAATTATCAGAGCGATGAGTTCAAATCTCGCTGATTACGTCGTGACAAAAGAATTTGAGAAAGCACTTAGAGAGGTGATAGTTGAAGAAAGGAAACCTGAACTAATCACGCCTGAAAGGTTTATCTCAATTACTCCACCATTTCCATCTTCAAAATTGATGTATAAATCTAAAAAATGCACATTCAATTATGTTACATGTGATAACGAATTTGAGAGATCATTTGCAAAATTCTTAAATGATGCTGACGACGTAAGTGCATTTTCTAAAATTCCAGAACAATTCGGATTCTGTATTGAGTACACTGATACACTTGCAAATCTAAGAAATTACTATCCAGATTTTGTTGCTCGCCTTCAAAATAACGAACATTGGATTATTGAAACAAAAGGCCGTGAAGATATTGAAGTTAAACTGAAAGATAAGGCAGCTATTAATTGGTGTAGTAATGCCACTGAATTAACCAAAGTAAAATGGAATTACTTGAAAGTACCTCAAAAACAATTCGAGCATTTAAATCCTTCTTCATTCAGTGATTTGTTAAGTATAACATAGTTACACCATCACGAAAATGAATAAAAAAGAAGATGAAAAAATAATTCTTAAAAAGTTCATTAGGGTATATCAAGAAACAATTGATTCAAGTTCATCATTTGAAATTTTGGAAAAAGAATCTGCCGAAAAGATTTTTCCTAACTATAATGGAGAGAATCCAGATTTTGTGGTACTTTTTAATGGTAAGTATATCGGAATAAAAATTTTCGAATTAATTAGAAATAAATTGGAAGACTTAAATAAAAATTTATCTGAACGAGATTTAGATATTAAAAATGCTGCGCATCTTCATGCAATACGAAAAGGAAATGAAAGTAATTTTCTATATTTAATGGAAGATTTAGCATATGCAGCTTTAGATAGAATAAATGACAAAATTCGAAATAAGTTAGATAACTATATTGATTGTCCAATTTGGTTAATTGGGTATGCTTCTAAATCTTACAACCTATTTTTACTTTCTCAATATTTTGAAGATAAAATAGAAAAGAAAGTTGCCTCTTTTATTTCTAAAAATGTTCTAAATGATGATAAGATTAATAAACTGTTTTTGGCCGAATTTTCAAACAAAAATTTATTATTAGAAATTAAATAATGCAGTATGAATTCTATTTCGCAATAAATTTTAAGGTTCTTTATGAAAAAAGTTGGTTTGATATTTTTATTCACTTTATTTTATATCTTATCATATTCTCAAAACGTCCGATTCGCTTGGATAACTGACCCTCACATTGGTTCGCCGAATGCTGATAAAGATTTGAAAAACGTAGTGCAAAGCATAAACCAAAATAAATTCGACTTTACTATTGCGACCGGAGATATTACGGAGAAAGGGTTGAACTCCGAACTCGAGGAGACAAACGATATATTTCAAAATCTTGAACGTCCGCTCTTTATAATACCCGGCAATCACGATACAAAATGGAGCGAATCCGGATGCAGAAAGTTTATCGAATCATTTGGTGACAACAAATTCTATTTTAAATATAAAAATTTTGTCTTTATTGGATTGAATACTGGAATTCCTCTCCGCGGTGGCGGCGGACACTTCGAACCACAAGATTTGAAATGGCTTGATGAAAAATTATCTAATCTGCCCGATTCAACTAAAATAATATTTGCTTGTCATCACCAACCCGATGGTGAAGTCGACAATTGGTACGAAATAACAAACCGGCTTTTGAAATTCGACTTTGCATTTATTATCGTGGGGCATGGACACAGCAATCGAAAATACAGTTTTGCCGGCATTCCAGGTGCAATGGGACGCTCTACTCTCAGCAAAAACAAAACTTGGGGATATAATTCATTTGAAATATTCGATGATAATATTTCCATCACCGAAATAAATGCAGATACAAGTTTCTTGTGGCATGAATATCCTATAATGAAACCGGAGGGAGCGAATATCACGCCAATTCCAAAATTTGAAAATTCCACAGACGTTAGTGTAACTGAAGTATTTAACACTTACTCAACAATCGCACAGGGGGCGACGTATTCAAATAATTTTATTTTTTTTGCCGATCTTTCAGGTAATGTTTACTCAATAACTCAATCGGGTAAAATAATTTGGGAACAAAATTTTAGCACTGCTTTCTATACTAAACCGTTGATGGCTAAAAATTATGTAATCCTTGCGGGTGCTGATGGTTCGGTATATTTTCTGAACAATCGGAATGGCAAAATAATTAATCAAGTAAAACTCGGAAATACTATCATCTCAACACCAGTCTATAATAAACATGAAAATTCAATTTGTATTTTTAGCAACGACGGCTACATCAATAAAATATCTTTAACAGATTTTAACTCATTACGCACCAAAATCACTTCAATGAATTTTGAATCAGCCCCCTTAATGTTGGATAATAACTTTTATATCGGATCGTGGGATAATTATGTCTATAAAGTCCCCTTCAATTTTTCTGACGAAAAACCTTTTAATTGGAAATGGACAGAAAATAAAAACTTTTATTATTCTCCAGCTGTTTCTCAGCCTGTAAGCGATGGAATTAATCTTTATGTAACCGCACCTGATAAACACGTCTCAGCCATTGATCTCAATTCTGGCAGGACAATCTGGCGGACAAATGCTTATAATTCATGGGAATCTATAGGGATCTCAAATGACAAATTAAATATTTTTATTAAAGGTGTTTCGGATACTGTGTACTGCATTTCAATAAGCAGCAACTCGCACAAATTAATTTGGAAAGTCGATCTTGATTTAGGCATAGATACAAATCCGACAAAAATATTAGAAAGAAATGGTCGAGTTTACGTTGCCACAAAGAAAGGATATGTTTACGCTTTGAATATTAATTCAGGTGAAATTATTTGGAAAGCATATTTAGGGACAGCGAGGGTGAATAACTTGGAGTTTGCCGATGATAAATCTCTCATTGCAACAAATATGGATGGAAAGGTTTACTTGATCACAGAGGAATTAAAAGATTGAAAAACTTAAAGATTAAAGATTGGAATCTAAATAGCTGTTAAAATTGATGAGATAATTATTGTAAGCAGATACATTAATGAAAAAATTTAAGGGAATAATTTTCGATTTAGACGGGACGCTTACATCAACAAACGAACTGATATTTGCAACATTCAACCACATTGCAGAAAAGTATGAGAATAAAACCTATTCCGATGAAGAAATAATCGCAATGTTCGGACCAACCGAAGATGTTATTCTCAAAGAGAAATTTAACGGTGATAAATTCCAGTCGGTTTATGATGATTACTATAAATTTTATAAAGAGAATCATCCGACAATGGCTGATCTCTATCCCGGAATAATTGATATCCTTGAGCATATCAAATCTAAAAATTTACCAATTGCAATTTTCACGGGTAAGGGGAGAAAAAGCTCGATAATCACACTCGAGATTTTAAATATAAAGCACTACTTCGATCTTATAGTCACCGGTGATGATGTGAAAAATCACAAACCTTCAGCGGAGGGAATCTTTAAGTTTTTATCTGTATACAGCTTTAAACCTGATGAAGTCTTAATGATAGGAGATTCGATTTCTGATATTTACGCATCGAGAGATGCCGGAGTTCAAATTGCATCCGTAATCTGGGACGCCTATGCAAAAGAAGAAGTGAAGGAACTCAATCCTAATAATTATTTTTGTACTGTCGAAGAATTGAAAGAATGGTTAAAAGATAAAATTTAATCTGATGATGGTACGTTTTAATTTCTCACCACAGAGAACACAGAGATACACATAGAATTACTCTGTGCTGCTTCGTGTCCTTTGTGGTGAAGTGGAGTTCAAAGTTTTCAATTACACACTTTCCTACCGGCCTCGATCTACTTGCTCACCACTTCCGAACGGAAAGATAAACGAAATTCTTGGTTCAATTCTTTTCTGAGGTGTGTAACCAATTACTTTATCGCTGA
>JAHJVF010000525.1 GCA_018828505.1 Bacteroidota bacterium
CTTCCAGCGTCCGACGATCCACAGTATCCCCAGGGCGATACAGGTGCTGATGACCGGCATGAAGCGGGCGAAGTAGCCGCCGACCTCATTCACTGGCTTGCCGACCATCGAGGCGAAGACGACCACCGGCACGCCCAGCAGGGCGTAGGTGCACAGGGCATCGTAGCCGAGGGCGGGCAGGGCGATGGCGACGAAGGACGAGTAGCCCAGCGCCAGCATGATCGGCGGCAGGATGGAGACCGGTGTGGCGCCCATGGCGGCCAGCAGCGTCCCGAAGCCAACGTTGACGATCATGATCTGCACGATCTGGTCTTTGGGTGCGATTTTTTTGATGAGCGCCACCACGCGGGCGATGGCACCCGTCTCGATCATGATGAAGACTTGCAGCAGCGAGGCGGCGACCATAATGGTGATCGGGAAGGAGGCCACCACACCCGCCAGGCTGGATTTCAAGGTGACGGCGAGCGGCGTCTGGAAATAGAGCCAGGCAACGAGAACGGTGGCGATCCAGCCGATCACTCCGGCGGTATCCGCAGCCATGCGCCGCCAGATAAGCAGGATGAAGATGACGAGGACGGGCATGAGGGCAAGAAAGACGGCGAGAAGGTTCATCGGCGATCCTTACGAGAGGCATCCGGGAGTTAAATAAGTTTATAACGAGTGGCGGAAAGACGCAAGGGTGTGCGTCATTTTTTCGGGAAAGGGGTAAGATTAGGGAAAAAGACAGGAGGTGGTAAGATGGACAGCAAAAAGGTAAGCCGGAAATGGCAGGGGATGAGTGAAGAGATGAATACTGGGATAGCGGAATGGCGGGAGCAACATCCACAGGCGACGTTTCGAGAGATTGAAGCAGAAATAGATCGGCGGTTGGATAAGTATCGGGCGAAGATATTGTCGGACACAGCCAACCTGAGTGCGAGTGCAGCATGGAAAGAGGGAGCGGATGGGCCGGTGTGTCCGAAGTGTGGGGCCAGGCTGGAAGGGAAAGGGAAGAAGAAGCGCGAGCTGCAAGTGCGGGGAGGGCGTGTGGTGGAAATCGAACGAGAGTATGGAGTCTGTCCGAAATGCGGCCAGGGGATTTTTCCCCTGGATGAAGAGTTGGAACTGCTGCCAGGGGGACTGACGCCGCGCGGGCATGAGAACCTGGTACGGTTGTCGAGTTGGATGCCGTTTGCGAGAGCGACGGAGTTGATGGAAGATATGCAGGGGATATGTGTCAGCCCTTCGATGAGCAGGCGTAACAGTGAGGCAGCGGGGGCGGCCTACGCAGAGATGCAAACAGAAGAAGTGGAACGGTTAGAGCGGGATATGCCGCCTGCGCCCAAGGGGGCGGAGAAAATGCAGATCAGTGCGGATGGGGCGATGGTGCCGCTGCTGCATGGGCAATGGGCAGAGGTACGGACTCTGGTGATCGGGGAAGTACGACCAGCGGTGCAGGAGCGCGGGGAATGGGTGGTGCATACCCGCAATTTGTCCTATTTTTCGCGCAAAATCAGTTCAGAAGCGTTCGAGCGGCTGGCTTTGGTGGAGATCCAACGGCGTGGAGTGGAGAATGCCAGACAGGTGGCGGCAGTTATGGATGGGTCGGA
Organism: Bacteroidota bacterium; assembly: GCA_018828505.1. Classification (GTDB taxonomy): domain Bacteria; phylum Bacteroidota; class Ignavibacteria; order Ch128b; family Ch128b; genus JAHJVF01. Next base: position 1,590 of record JAHJVF010000525.1, read on the forward strand.
TTGGCTGCAGAGCCTCACCGATTACCACCGGCCGGATGCGGTACGCATCCTGGATTTTCCCCATGCCGGGGAGCATATCAGCCAAGTCGGAGAGTTCTTGTGTGGGGAAGGGACTCCGCAGGCTCAAGAATGGCTCAAAGAACGGTTGCACCGGCTCAAACACGAAGGGCCGGAGGATTTGTTTGCCGAGTTGCACCAGTTGCAAGCCCACTATCCCGACGCACAGGAAGTGTCCGGCAACCTGGCTTATCTCAAAAAACGCGAACCCCAAATCCAATACCCCCGCTTTCAGGCGGACGGTTGGCCGATCGGCAGCGGGATCGTGGAAAGCGGCAATAAGCTGGTGGTGGAAGCTCGTTTGAAGGGCTCCGGGATGCATTGGGCCGAGCAGCATGTCAACTCGATGCTGGCTCTCCGAAACATTGTGTGTAGTGGTCGCTGGAAGGAAGACTGGCCCAAGATCGAGACCCGCTTACGTCAACAAGTCTATCGCCGAAGTGAACAGTTGCATCAATCCCGAAAAACACCAACTCCTGTCGGCGTACCGGCAGTCACTATAATCACATCACCGGTTCCCCAGATTATTCCTCTTCCAATACCAAAGAAGCCTATCAAACCGACGAATCCCAAAGACAATCCCTGGCGAAAATTCAAATTTGGCCGGGCGCTTTATCAACGCGACTATCCCCCGAAAAAATGACGCACACCCAGTCAACAGAGCAAACGAGAGTTGTTAGAAGTTCTTCGGCCTCGCTATTTGAAAGCCAGCAAGGTCAAAAAGCAAAGGATGCTGGACGAATTTACAGCGGTTACCGGATACCGCCGGAAATATGCTATTCGTATTCTGAAGCATCCTGTGGAGCGCATCAGACGCAAGAGGGCTGGGCGCAAGGCCATTTATCGTGGCGCAGTTGTAGAGAAGCTCCAACAGATCTGGGAGATCTATGGGCGCATTTGTTCGAAACGGTTGCATCCCTTTCTGCCAGAAGCCATCCAAATCCTGGAGCGCTGTGGAGAAATCGAGCTTGCCCCAGAAACGAAACAACTTCTCTTGAGTATCAGCCGCTCGACGATCGATCGCTGTTTGCGTCCAGTGCGCGTAACATCGCCACATGGGCTGAGTACCACCAAACCGGGCACATTACTCAAAAAAGCGATTCCCGTCCGCACCTTTGCAGACTGGAACGAAGATCGGCCCGGTTTTACCGAGTAGGTGCTGCGCATGGAAATTGATCTGGTAGCGCACTGTGGAGAGACTACCGAAGGTCAATATTTGAACACCTTGACCTGCACCGACATCTGTACTGGCTGGACCGAGCCGATTGCCCTGCCTCGCCGCACCCAACAAGCGGTTTGCACGGCTATTCAGGCCATGCGACAAGAACTACCTTTTGCCCTGCTGGGCATTGATTCGGACAACGGCAGTGAGTTCATCAATAATTTACTCTATCGCTATTGCCAGGATGAGAAAATCACCTTCACGCGTTCTCGACCTTACAAGAAAAACGATCAAGCCCATGTCGAGCAAAAAAACTGGTCCGTAGTGCGTCACACGGTAGGCTACGACCGCCTGGAAACAGAACAGGAACTGGCTCTTCTGGAAGATATCTACGCCGCTTTGCGACTGTATGTCAACTTCTTCCAGCCCGTTCTCAAACTTCAGGCCAAAGAACGACTTGGCAATAAAGTCATCCGAAGGTATGATCAGGCCACGACACCCTATCAACGGATCATGAAGCGCCAGGATATTCCTCTGCAAACCAAAGCGCATTTCATGAATTTGTATCTTCACCTCAACCCAGTAGAGCTTCGTTGTCGCATTGACGGAAAAGTCGCCCAACTATGGAAAATCGCACCATAACGAATGAGTTTATCGCTTTTCGGGCTACCGGCTGGGCAAGAAGAAAGGGCAGAGAAAACCTTCTCCCTGCCCAGCCGTATAGCCACTCACTGCGGCGCTCAGGTCGCTCTCCAGCGTTGCCCTATCCTCCGAGTGAGCAGTATTATTCTATCATGTCGAGAAAAGAGCTAACACCTTCGGTAACATTTTCTTTTGAGGCAACGTTACCACCAAAGTTACTTTTTATTTTGAGGCATTACGAGGCCCAATAGCGGCAGGACAACTGCCACGCAAACCGCCAGCAAAGCAACGATAATGCC
>JAHJVF010000280.1 GCA_018828505.1 Bacteroidota bacterium
AAAAGTTTTTAACACACACGGACACATTGATCACCTTTTCGGTCTTAATTATGTTAAGGAAAATATTTCTGATGAGATTTATTTTCCATTTCCTGATTTAGTTCTTCTCGAGCACATTGAGCGGCAGTCAGACATGATTGGCATGCCAATCAGTAAAATTGAAAAACCTAAGTTTGATCTCCAATCATTTGAAGAAATGACATTTGGTGGGTCTAAAGTTGAAATAAGAAAAACTCCCGGGCATTCACCCGGCGGAACTGTGTTGGTCTTTCATTCTGACAAAAAGGTAATTACCGGAGATACACTCTTTCATGAGAGTATCGGAAGAACAGATATTTGGGGCGGAGATTTTGCAACTCTAAAAAATTCAATCGAAACTCAAATCTTTTCTCTTCCGGATGACTATGAAATTCTTCCGGGTCATGGACCTGCAACAACGGTCGGACATGAAAAGAAAAATAATCCGTTTCTATAATTCAAACCGTTCATTATTCTCCTGTTTTCCGCATTGCAGCACCCCAAAACTTGTTTCATTATTCACTATTTAAGTTATTTTCCAATAATTTATTATAGTAACCAATGGGCACCTCTAAAAACTGAAAGTGATTTCTTCTTTATCTGCGGTAATCAGCGAAATCAGCCTGCCCGCCACATAGAACCGAAAGAGGCGGGCGGGAAATATTCTCCCGCAGATTACGTCCCGAAGTTTCGGGATTCGCAGAATAGGTTTTTAGAGATACCCCAATAGTATTTTACAGCACCCATTTTTCTAACATCGTTTCCATAACTCTTTATTTTACAATAAGTTATTTTTTCAATTTCTCTGTGTGCGGAAAACAGGAAAAGAAAAATAATCCGTTTCTGTAATTCAAATCACCCCTTATTCCGAAAGACTCAATAAAATTAATGGTCTATCAATTGATTATTGAAATGACATTTTCTAATTTGTAAACAACAATTGTAATCGCATTCATTCACCACTGAGGTATTTGATGAAGGACAAAATAGAATTACTAAAAAAGAATATTGAAAAAGCAGAGCTTGGCGGCGGTAAAGACAAAATCGATCAACAGCATAAGCGAGGTAAACTTACTGCTAGGGAAAGATTAAATATACTGCTAGATGAAAATTCTTTCAACGAAATTGATAAATTTGTTGTCCATCAATCAGTTGATTTCGGGTTGGATAAGCAAAAATATTTCGGTGATGGTGTAGTTACCGGTTTTGGTAAAATAGATGGAAGAGACGTCGCAGTATTTAGTCAGGACTTCACAGTTTTTGGCGGTGCATTATCAGAGATGCATGCAAAGAAGATTTGTAAGATTATGGATATGGCGATGAAGCTGGGGATACCAGTAATCGGGTTGAATGATTCCGGTGGGGCAAGAATTCAAGAAGGTGTTTCAAGCCTTGGCGGTTATGCAGACATTTTTCTACGGAATACTCTTGCATCCGGTTTGATACCACAAATCTCATGCGTAATGGGACCATGTGCCGGTGGAGCTGTCTATTCTCCTGCAATTACAGATTTTATATTCATTGTACGGAATACGTCATACATGTTTGTGACAGGTCCGAATGTTGTTAAGACAGTTACTCATGAAGATGTATCGTTTGAAGAACTTGGCGGTGCAGATACACATGCAACGAAATCAGGCGTTGTACATTTCACATACGATAATGAAGCTCAGTGTTTACAAGGGGTGCGGAAATTTTTCTCATTCATTCCACAGAATTGCGATGATGAGCCGATTCAATTTAATTATGATGAAGAGGAAATTGATCTGCCCGAACTTCTATCAATTGTGCCAGATAATCCAAATAAACCATATGATATGAAAGTATTGATCACAAAGATATTGGATTACAATGAGTTCTTTGAAGTGCATGAAGCATATGCGCAAAACATTATTGTTGGTTTTGGAAGAATCCGTGGACGTTCGGTGGGGATTGTAGCCAATCAACCTGCGGTTCTTGCTGGAGTTCTTGATATTAATTCTTCAATTAAAGGGGCGCGATTTGTCCGCTTTTGTGATGCCTTCAATATTCCTCTGATCGTTTTTGAAGATGTACCGGGATTTATGCCTGGTACAGATCAGGAGTGGGGAGGAATCATTCGTAATGGAGCAAAGCTTCTATATGCGTTTTGTGAAGCAACCGTTCCTAAAATCACCGTGATAACACGAAAAGCGTATGGTGGTGCTTATGACGTTATGAATTCAAAACACATTCGGGGTGATTTTAATTTTGCATGGCCCTCTGCGGAAATTGCAGTAATGGGTCCGAAAGGAGCTGTTGAAATTATTTTTAAAAAAGATATTAAGAAAGCTAAAGATTCCGAAGTTGAATTAGAAAAAAAATTAAACGATTACATTGAAAAATTTGCTAACCCTTACATCGCTGCCGAAAAAGGTTTTATAGATGAAGTAATATTTCCAAACGAGACTCGGAAAAAATTAATTAAGGCGTTGGAGTTGACTAGAACGAAGGTCGATAAAAATCCACGAAAAAAACACGGAAATATTCCACTTTGATTCGATGTATGTCATTGTTTTTGAATAGTTTATTAGAATTATTTAATAATTTTCTTGACTTTATTGAAGTAGTGACTTAAATTCAAACGCAATAAGAATACCTAAAAATAGAGAGTTGTTAATGAGCAAACTTTTTACTGCTTGTCTTATTCTTTTTACAACGTTTTCAATTATGTTATTTACATCATGTTCGACTACTAAAGTTGAAAATGTTGTCGTTAAAGATACACCTAAAACTGAAATTAAGACAGAGGGAATAGTAGTTACTCTGCTGGAGCGCGTCCGTCAACATTATTTGGCTGCCCTTAAGTTTGAAGAGGAAGGACAATTGTTAAGTGCTCTGAAAGAGTATGAAGGCGGAGTTGAACTTTTAAATAATATAAGTTTCTATCCTGATATTGATCACGTTTCTGATTTTGTTGAGTTGGAAAGAAGCGTTCTTGAGGATTATCAGAAGTTAATAGATAAGATGGATGAACTCCCTGCAGAAATTTCTCTTTCGAGTTTAAATGAATGGCTCAATCGGAAAATTAGTTCTTTTGAAAAAATTAAAGTTACGCTTCCGGAAAAAATAACTGTGGCTGAAGTTCCAATTGAAGTAAATTCCTATGTTGAATCTTTCATTGCTTTTTTTACAGGCAAAGGAAGACACCACGTTGAAAGATGGTTCTCTCGTTCAGGAAAATATTTTCCTATGATGAGAAGAATATTTAAGGAAGAAGGAGTGCCTGAAGAATTAATTTATTTAAGCGTTATAGAAAGTGGTTTGAATCCCACTGCAGTATCATGGGCAAAAGCTGTTGGACTGTGGCAGTTTATCAAATCGACCGGGAAACTTTATGGTCTTGAAGGAAATTTCTGGTATGACGAAAGAAGAGATCCGGAAAAATCTACACATGCTGCAGCACGTCATCTTAAAGATTTATACAGTTCGCTTGGTGATTGGTATCTCGCCTTAGCCGCATATAATGCCGGTGAAGGAAGAATTCGGAAAGCTGTTGCCCATACAGGCTCAAATAATTTTTGGGATATTTTATATAAGATTCCGCGCGAGACAAGAAACTACGTACCTCAATACATTGCAGTTACGATAATCTTTTCCGATCCTTCAAAATATGGATTTACCAATATTGAATTCGAAGCTCCATATGATTACGAGAGTTATTTAGTAAATGAGTCTTTTGATTTGTCTGTTTTAGCAGCTGCTGCCGGTGTTCCGCATAAGTTACTGATTGACCTAAATCCTGAACTCATACAACAAAGTACTCCACCCAACAATTCAGGCGGGTACCCATTAAAACTTCCAAAGTATTTCAATGCGAAAGATAACTTAGCTCAGAATTATTCTCAGATTCCAGAATCTGCAAAACGATCTTTTGTAATACATAAAGTCGGTAGGGGAGAAACGCTGTCGTCAATTGCAAACAGATACGGAGTAACTGTGGGAATGATTGCAGATGCAAATAATATTCCTATCAAGATCAGACTTAAAAGAAATTCACAATTGAAGATTCCAATTCCATACAGTGCAGAAAATCTTGCTTTTAATATCGAAACTCAAACTTACGAGAATGAGATTGAACAGAGCGAAGATATTGCAGACGCGGACGAGGAATCAACAAACGAAGTTGAGGTCGGCGCAAACACTGAGGAAGCGGTCGAGGGTAAAGAAGCATCTTCAACATCTTCATCGAGTAAATCGAGTTTGACCTTCAACACTCAAGGAAAACTACCCGTTAAGTATTATGTCAGAAAGGGGGATTCTCTTACAAAAATTGCTGAGACTTACGAATCACGTATCACTGATATCAGAATTTGGAATGATATTCCGTACAGCAAGCAAATCGCAGTGGGAGATGTTCTGACTATATACATCCCTGCCGCAAAATTTGATTATTTTAGTTCGCTGCAAAATTATACTCCTTCAGAACAGGTATCAGTAAAAAATGTACCAACAGTTACTACATCTTTAAGTGAAACGAAACAGAAAACCTTATCACATATTGTGAAACGGGGTGAGAGTCTTTTAAGTATTGCAAAAAAATATCGTGTTTCGGTTAGTGATTTAAAAGAATGGAATAATTTAAGATCGTCAACGATTCGATATGGAAAGAAATTAAAAGTCTATTCTTCATCTCAAAATTACGCATCATCAGTTAGAACAAAAGATACTCGTGCAACAACACGTTATCGAGTTCGGAAAGGTGATTCACTGTATGAGATTGCTCAGAGGTTTGGTGTAAATATTGACGATATTATGGAATGGAATAATTTGTCTAGCAGTAACATCATTCCCGGTCAACGTCTAAATATTAAAGGCAAAGATTATTCTTATGCAAAAGGAGATAATTCGAGTAAAAAAAGAGCTTATCACACGATTCGAAAAGGAGAAACCCTCGAGTCGATTGCAAAAAGATATAAACTGAGTATTTCAGAACTTAAGAAGATCAATAAACTTCGAAGCAACCGTATAGTTGCTGGAAAAAAATTAATAGTGTATAAATGAAAAAATAATCCCGTTGGGGGTGCTTGCAAAATGCAGGCTGAGATCAAACCCCTGAACCTGATCTGGGTAATACCAGCGTAGGAAAACGGCAACCTCTTTGTTGGTCAGCCGTTTTTCATAAACGGAAATGAACCAAATTTAAGGAGGTTAAAATGCAAATCTTAAAAATCATTTCGTTCACAATTATTTTCTGCTCTTCATTAACTGCTCAATCCTTAAGAGGAAAAATTGTCGACTCAAGAACTAATGAGCCGCTCAAATCTGCAAATGTTTTAATACTTTCAGCGAAGATCGGAACAGCGAGCGATAAAAATGGAGATTTTTTGATAGAGCTCGGAGCAATTCCAACCTTTCAATATGAAGTTAAGTTTTCTTTTCTCGGTTATGAATCAAAAATTCTGAAATTAGATAAATCGAGCCTGAAAGATTTCTATAATATCCGGCTTGACGAAACAATTTTGT
>JAHJVF010000281.1 GCA_018828505.1 Bacteroidota bacterium
AGAGAACGATTGGGAATGGACTTTTTTTCGGCATACTTAACTCCAACCCGCCAAAACATAGCTATCTTGTGGCAGGTTGGTAGAAATATAGTATATTGAAATATATCTAATAATAAGGTTGAATACAATATTTAATACGTCGTCGTATTTATGAATTCATGTACTTAGCCACTTAAGTAGAAACAATTTCAAAAACCTCTAAAATCCTTTATAATAGAGGGATTTGTATTGCAGTTGGGTGTCCCTGCTGTATTTTTGCAGGATGTTTGTCAGAAAGAAAAAAAACAAAAGCGGGGTAGTTAGCATTCAGATCATTGATAAAAGTTCTGGTGAATATCATTTGTATCGTACAGTGGGAAGTTCTAACGATGCAGTAGAGATAGAACGGCTGTTCAACGAAGCCCGGAAAGAAATAGAAAGCATCAGCGGGCAGCAATCCCGATATCTATCGGGATGATTTTGACAAGGAAAAAGGACTGGTAGATATTTTTTTTAATGGCATAGAAGATTTTAAATTAGTGGGGCCAGAACTTTTGCTGGGGAAACTTTATGATGAGATTGGTTTTGATAAGATACCTGATGAATTATTCCGTCACTTAGTTATTACGCGATTGGTGTATCCGGTAAGCAAGCTCAAAACGGTTGATTATCTTTTCAAATACAAAGGTGTAATCACAGATGTAAAAAAAGTATATCGTTACTTAGATAAACTTCAAACGCATCAGATAAATCAAGTTCAACAGATCAGTTATGAGCATACGTTGCAGGTTCTAAACCAAGCGTTATCCATTGTATTTTATGATGTAACCACATTATATTTTGAAGCAGCAGAAGAAGATGATTTTCGACAGGCAGGATTTAATAAAGATGGCAAACATCAACAACCATCCCGATAATTATCGGGACTGGGACTTTTGGTAAGCACAGCAGGTTATCCTTTAGCGTATGAATTATTTGAAGGCAGTCCCGAGTACTCGGGAAAGGTCATACGATGATACCGGTCATAGAAGCATTTAAAGAAAAATATCACTTAAAAAAATTGGTAGTAATAGCTGATGCCGGTTTATTGTCTGCCAAAAATATACAAGCGCTCTGTGAAAAAAACTATGAATTTATTTTAGGAGCAAGAATTAAAAACGAAACAGAACAAATCAAGCAGCGCTTGTTATCCTTTCCAAAGGATCCTTCGGAAAAACTCAAAGATGGACAAAGCAGCATAATCAACAAAGGTGATGGGCAAAAATTAATTATAGGTTATTCAGCACAAAGAGCAAAAAATGATGCGCACAACCGAAAACGAGGATTACAAAAATTAGAAAAAGCATTAGCCAGCGGAAAGCTCACCAAACAACATATCAACAACAAGGGCTACAACAAATACCTGAAGTTAGAGGGAAAAATAAACATCAGCATTGACTACAATAAATTCAAGGAAGATGAGAAATGGGACGGATTAAAGGGCTATATCACCAACACCCAACTCGCCAAAGAAGAGGTCATCGAAAATTACAAGCAATTATGGTTCATTGAAAAAACATTTCGCATCACCAAAACGGATTTACGCATACGCCCCGTATTTCATTACATCAAACGAAGAATCCAGGCACACATCTGTATTGCATTTGCGGCTTGTAAAATCTACAAAGAATTAGAGCGGCAACTCTACGAAAAGAAGGCAGGTATAAGTCCCGAAAAAGCCATCAACATTTTAAAAACAATTTATTCAATAACCATTACAACTCCATACTCTAATACAAAATATACACGATTACTCATCAAGAGCCAAGAGCAGTCCGACCTGCTAAAATTATTCAACCTGCTTTAGGGTGTCCCTGTGGCTAAGTCAGGAAATAAGTAATTTTTCATAAAAACCCTTACTTTGAAAAAATGACGCATTTGCGTCATTGTAATAATCTTCGGCATTTCTAATATTACTATCGTTAATCTAAATGTAACTGTAGTGTAGTCTATGAAAAATACAAATAATGTATTTCCAAAGCGGTGAACATAATTTAATTGTTAATAAAAATATTAATAAAAGGAGAAAGCCATGTTAAAAACAATCTTTACCATACTGATTATTTTTACTTTTACATTTATTAATTCTTTGTATGCACAAACTATAACTTCCACAACAGCAGGTGGAAAATGGAACAACCCGGCTACATGGATTGGGGGAATTGTTCCTACTTCGATTCATGACGTTGTGATCGATGGGACAGTCGAGGTTACATCCGGTGCTACCTGTAAAAATCTAACAATCAATACCAGTAAAATTCTCCAGAACGAAGCAAATTGGTGGACACTTACAGTGGATGGAAATCTTGTGAACAACGGAATCATCCTGAATCATGCTGGGGGCTGGACGTTGACCATCAACGTGAGCGGCAACATTACCAACAATGGGACATGGATTCATAACATGACACGATTGACGGGACAGGCAGATCAAACTCTAACGTTAGGTTCGGATAAGATATTTGGAAGTATTTTTGAATCGACAGATTCACTCGGTGTGATAATCGCAAGCACGGTTCTTGAGTTTAATAAAAGTTTTGATTTGAAAAAGAGCATTATGAATATGCAGACCAACGCATTGACGTTAGAAGGAAGCGGCAATATCTACAATGGTGTTGTAATCAACACCAAAGACATAGTTGGCCTCGGTGGGATGTCGTTAGACAATGTCACCTATGAGGGAGCCATTACCATCAAGCGAAAGGTACAAATCGGGAATGCCGTAACAATGCGGGGTTCACTAACAATTGTCGACACCCTTGTGAACAACGCCAATTGGAGAACGCTTACTGTTGAAGGCAATCTAACCAACAACGGCATCATCCTGAATCATGCTGGGGGCTGGACGTTGACCATCAACGTGAGCGGCAACATTACCAACAACGGGACGTGGAACATTGGTAAAACCCGCTTGACCGGCAGCGGCAGGCGGACTGTGAACGCGACGGGTATTCAAGGCACTATCGAAGCGACGGGAGCCAATGTCATTCTAACTGGTCGTAATATCTTTCCTCGCTTGACAGTCGCCGCGGGGGCTTACTGCGAAGTGGCTGGGGATGGCACGTTGTTGTTCTTGGAGGGAACGGTTTCGGGAAGACTGGTGAACAAAGGCGAAGTAATCACGCGAAAGAAGATTACAGCCACAGGGGAACACACATTCTTTGGCGCTTTCGTGCGTCTTGTCTCGATCACAGGTCTCGATTCACTAACGGTAAAGCACTTTGGATACACAGTTCCATCTTCATTCACTAATGCATTAAAAGCATATTGGCGATTAGAACCTATTCCCCAAAACTCATCACTCACTCTCGATCAACTTACTCTTTATTATGACGATGCTCAACTCGGGAGTAATGTAGAGTCAACACTGCAAGTTTTCCATTCTACTGATAGTGCGCAAACTTGGAGACAAATCTCAACACCTTTAAGCATATTTCGCGATACTGTAAATAACTTTGTGCGTGTCAATAATGCGTCAATCTCAGGTGATTATGTTTTATCCTCTTCTGCCAACCCCTTGACGTTCCGTCCATCAATCGTTGTATCAATCGTTGGGCGGTCGCAAATCCGTGTTGGAGCTCCGAACCGCTATAGTATTAATTATGTCAATAACAGTGATGTGCCAACCGAAGATTTTTTAATTGCAATTAATACCGGAGCGAGAATTCATATTCTAAAAACTGAGCATCCTTTAGCAGATGGTAAACGCGAGATTATTCTAGCTGATAGTTTATTCTACGAACGTGAGGACACTATGTTAGTTTTATATGTTGCCGGGATGGCTCCACGAGAGGAAAGAACATTTGATATTATTGCAACTGCAGATAACCTTGGGATGGTCTCTGATCCAAAAAATAACGAAATCGCATTCATCGATCCTTTAAGTATAACAGTAGGGACAGTAGTAATTTGGGCAGCTAAAGCGGCGGCGGTCTATGTAGCAGTAAAAGCAATCGATTATGTTGGCGATAAAGCAAGAGAAGGTTTTGCACTAACTCCTGAACAGAAGAAGGAATGGGGAGAACGCTACGCTCCAATTCCGGAAGAGCTTAAACAAACGGATACAAAAAAAGAGTGGGCAGCCAAAAAAATTGGGACGAAGATAATTGAGAAAACCATGGGGATCGTTGGTGGAGGAGTTGATCTTGTCCGTGCTGTTGGACGTAACATCTGGAACCTGGGTCCTAATTTAAGGCGCAGGTTCTTCCTTAAGTATTCAAATAGATCCGTCGAAGCCGCTGACGAGATAATGGAGGATGGCAAAATATTTAAACCTGAAGTTTCAGGCGGTAATGAAAAAACTACTCAACGGGTTACCTCTTGGGATCCGAATGAGAAAAACGGCCCAACCGGAGTTGGTGCAAACGGATTTATTTCGAAAGCGGGAAGAATTAATTATCAGATACTATTTGAAAACTTGAAGACGGCAACCGCTCCCGCATGGAAAGTAGTAATCGTCGATACACTACGTAATGAGTTCGATCCTGCAACAGTTGAATTCGGAAAGAAAAGTCATGAAGGCGATCAGTATGTTTGGCAAATTACACGTACGGGAAATATTTTACGTTGGGAGATTGAAGATATAGAGCTTCCTCCGAATGTCAATCCACCGGAAGGTGAAGGTTATGTTACTTTCTCGGTATTACCTCTTACTGGGTTGGCAACCGGTACAGCTCTTCGTAATAAGGCAACAATTGTATTCGATATCAATCCTCCCATAGTAACAAACGAATTTGTAAACACCTACGATTTCTTACCACCGGTTACAACAATGCTACCGTTACCTTCGGAGACCAATAAAAGCCCGTTGATTGTCCGCTTTAATAGTTCGGATGGTGTTCAGGGGAGCGGTGTACAGTCGGTATCAATCTATGCTTCAAAAGATAATGGACCGTTTAATTTTGTTGGAACAACATATACAGATTCGCTCGCCGTTGATGTCGCGAATGGAGATTATGAATTTTATGGGCTTTCCGTTGATCTTGTAGGTAATGTCGAACAAGTACGTCCTGAGCTTGTGAGAACAAAAGTTATAGGTGTTGTTGGTGTAGAGGGTGAAAATTCGGAAACACCTAAGATTTATTTCTTATCACAAAATTACCCCAATCCATTTAACCCGATAACAAAAATTGATTATCATGTAAAAGAGCTAAGTAAGGTCAACCTTAAAATTTATGATATATTAGGAAGAGAAATAACGACTTTAATAAACGAAATAAAACCGGCTGGAAAATATTCTGTTGAATTCAATGGTAATCGTCTTGCAAGCGGTGTTTATTTCTACAGGATTGAAGCGGTCGCTCCCTCAACAAGTTCGGGACAGGTTTTTATTCAAATAAAAAAGATGTTGATGATTAAATGATCGGCAATCATTTAATCTGAAATCCCGATTCTATCGGGGATGCTCATCAAATAAATTTAGTGATATGTAGCCCACTTTGAGGTGGGCTACATCAAAATAATAACTTTATAGTTGAGGAACATTATGAAACGAAAAATATTTGTTCTACTGTTAATATCTGTATTCTTGTCATCTTCTGATTGTAAAAAAGATGAATCGCCGACCGGCAGTGAGTTTCAGAACAAACTTACACTCGGAACAGGTATGACTGGGTTTGTTCTTGTTGGAGAGTCGACAAGTTTTACTATGATCGGAAGTTCGTTAAATCTTTATTTCCGCTTAGAAGCGAAAGATGATATGGCTGGCTCAAATGTACAAATTAAGATTGAGAAGTCGACTACATCAGGTTATTCCCATCAACAAACATTCACGTTTGAAGCGACACAAAGCTATGGTCATATAATGCTCTCCTCATTCGGGCACACATTTGGAAAAGGTGAATTTAAGGCGAGCGGGATATTAGTGAATGGAAATAAATTTGTAGCCTCGATTAATTACATAGTTAATTAATAGAGTAGTGTTAAGTCAGCCATGTCCCGAAGGGATGCCTGCACATAATAGCAATGAGGCACAAGTGCATTCGCAAAATGACGCCTTCATATAGGCTGAGACTAAGGCGTAGGCTAAGAAACCTGCCCGCCCAACCCGCCTGCCCCATGATACAAGGTTTTTAATTGCTGTCAGACCTTGAAGGTTGCGGATTGCGTTCAAACTGTGTTAACCTTCAAGGTCGAGATTTGTAAGCTGTAGGGTTTATGAGAACTGCTTGCATCTTCAACCTTGAGGGTTTTAAACAACTTAATCAAAACGTTCAACCCTCAAGGTCGAGAGTTATTAGCTGTGAGGCTTATGAGAGCTGCTTGCATTTTCAACCCTGCCTGCTTTTCTAAAGATGCCATCTTTTAATTGAGCTATATCGTTATGAAAGATGGCATCTTTTGGGAACAAGGTTTTCACGATTAATAAAATTTAGATATATCATAATCCGTTTCAGTGCTCAGACTTAAAATTTTTTCTTTTAACTTATCATCTGAGTCAAAAATCTTTATTAGCTCATCGATATCAGTTACAATATTATTAGTTGGATTAAATATTTCATACCCACTCGAATATGTCCAATCTTCTGCTTTCGCTGATAACTTGGCTCTTACTGGATTTAGAAGTATATATTCAACTAACCATTGCTGATAAATTATTTCTTAAATAAATTTTGATTTTGCCGGGCCTTCAAATAGCACCCCGGTTCTTTCGAGTTTTTTATTAATAAATTTTGTATGTCCGTTTTGTAAGTCACTAATAAAATCTCCGATGGTTAGTTTATTGTCTGTTTGTTTTACAATGAAGTGAAAGTGATTTGTAAGAAGTGAGTAACAAATTATTTTAACTTTGGATCTGTTTTTGAATTTTCTAAGTCGGTTAAGAAAGTAGAGATAATCTTCATCGCCCCAAAAGATTGTTGAGCGAAGCGTTCCTCTGTTGTAAACGTGGTGATACGCATCAGCGTAATAAAGCTTTTGCATAAATAAAAATACAAAATTATTAACAGACCTTGAAGGTTGCGGATTGCGTTCAAGCTGTGTTAACCTTCAAGGTCGAGAGTTATTAGCTGTGAGGCTTATGAGAACTGTTTGCATTTTCAACCCTGCCTGCTTTTATATAAGAGGTGCAGTCAGCCCCGCCATTAATATTTAGTTAAGGTGGGCGGGTAAACTTGAGGGTTTTAAACAACTTAATCAAAACGTTCAACCCTCAAGGTTTTTAATTGCTGTCAGACCTTGAAGGTTGAGGATTGCGTTCAAGTTGTGTTAACCTTCAAGGTCGAGAGTTATTAGCTGTGAGGCTTCAAGGTCGAGATTTGTAAGCTGTAGGGTTTATGAGAACTGCTTGCATTTTCAACCCCGCCTGCTATGTTTAGCCAAAAGTGGCAGTCAGCCCCCACCATTAATATTTAGCTAAGGTGGGCGGGTAAACT
>JAHJVF010000282.1 GCA_018828505.1 Bacteroidota bacterium
AATCGAAGTTCAACTCGATTAATCCATCGAATAAAGATGAAGTAGTAGGTACATTTCAAAAAGCCACAAAAGATTTAGCGAACAGAGCAATTCTAGACGCCAATTCTACATTTGAAAAATGGAAAACTGTAAACCCAAAGAAGCGTGCAAAAATTCTTTTTAAAGCAGCAAATATTGTAAGAAGAAGAAGGTTTGAAATCAATGCGTGGATGATAGCCGAAGTCGGTAAAAATTATGTTGAAGCAGATGGTGACACAGCCGAAGCCATCGACTTTCTTGAATTCTATGCAAAAGAAATGCTTCGATATGCAAAAAAACAACCGCTAACAAAAGTTAAAGGTGAAAATAATGAGTTAGTTTATCTTCCTTTAGGAGTTGGAGTTGTAATTCCACCCTGGAATTTTCCTTTTGCGATTTTAGTTGGGATGACATCAGCTGCTATAGTTACTGGAAACACAGTTGTATTGAAACCCTCAAGTGATTCACCAATGATGGGCTGGCTTTTCCATGAAATCATGGAAGAAGCAGGTTTACCAAAAGGTGTATTTAATTTCGTACCCGGTTCAGGCGGAGAAGTTGGAGATACCTTAGTTGCACATCCGAAAACACGGTTTATTGCATTTACCGGTTCAAAAGAAGTTGGATTGCATATCAATCAATTGGCAGCGACTCATCAACCAGGACAAATTTGGATCAAGCGTGTTGTTGCCGAAATGGGAGGTAAAGACTCGATCGTTGTCGATCACGAAACAGACCTTAAAAAAGCTGTGGATGGTGTAGTAAGTTCTGCATTTGGTTTTCAAGGACAGAAATGTTCCGCCTGCTCACGCGTAATTGTCGATGAAAAAGTATATGATAAATTTGTTGATATGTTAAAGGAAAAAGTCGAACAGTTAAAAGTTGGAGTTGCTAAAGAGAATTACCCGATGGGACCGGTTGTGAGTAAGAGTGCTTACGAGAGCATCTGGAATTATATCGAAATCGGTAAGACCGAAGGGAAACTCCTCAACGGCGGGAACAAAATAGATATGAATGGATTTTATCTTGAACCCACAGTATTTATCGATATCGATCCGCTGGCAAGAATTTCACAAGAAGAAATTTTCGGCCCAGTGTTAGCTGTTATAAAAGCAAAAGATTTTGATCATGCACTTGAAATCGCAAACAATACTGAGTTCGGACTGACCGGCGCATTATACTCCAATAACAAGAAAAAAATTAAACGCGCTCAACAGGAATTCCACGTTGGGAATTTATATTTCAATAGAAAATGTACAGGAGCTTTAGTCGGTGGACATCCGTTTGGCGGATTCAATATGAGCGGTACAGATTCCAAAGCCGGAGGAAGAGATTATCTACTTCTCTTTTTGCAAGCAAAATTGTGGAGTGAGAAAGTATAATTAGTTCATGGTTTATAGTTTGTAGTTTCAAGTAGTTGAAGAAGAAACATGGACTTGAAACTTCTGTTATCATTATATCAAAATAGAGGTCTTAATGAAAATTCACGAATATCAAGCTAAGGAATTGCTGAAAAAATATGACGTAGCAATTCAAGATGGATATGCTATTAACGATATGTCAGATTTTGATGCAGCAATAAGCAAGCTGCAATCAAGAAGTATCAATCAATTCGTTGTTAAATCTCAAATACACGCCGGTGGAAGAGGTAAGGGGAAACTTTTCAATCCTGAAAACCGGGATGAATTGATTTTAGAAGGCGGAGTCAAATTCACGACTTCCTCTGAAAAAGCAAAAGATCTTGCCTCGAAAATGCTCGGGAATTTATTAGTCACTCATCAAACCGGTTCTGAAGGAAAAATTGTCAAGACTCTTTTCATAACTGAAGGTCTTGATTATAAAAAAGAACTGTATCTTGGAATCTTATTGGACAGAAGTGTTTCAATGAATGTTATTATGGCTTCGACTGAAGGGGGAGTTGAAATAGAAAAAGTTGCAGAAGAAACTCCTGAGAAGATATTAAAAGTTTGGATTGATCCTTCGATTGGTATCCAATCATTTCAAGCGAGAGAGCTTGCATTCGGTTTGGGATTGACTGGCGCTGCTTTCAAAAACTTTATCCCATTCCTTCTGAAATTATACAAAGCATATGAAGAGACAGATGCATCGCTTCTTGAAATAAATCCGCTAATAATTACAAATGACGATAGAATAGTCGCCCTCGATGCAAAAATGAACTTTGATGATAATGCATTGTACCGTCATCCGGAAATTGCTGCCTACCGCGATTTAAATGAAGAAGCTCCCCTCGAAATAGAAGCTTCAAAGTATAATTTAAATTACATTAAACTTGATGGGAATGTCGGTTGTATGGTAAATGGCGCCGGATTAGCAATGGCAACGATGGATATAATTAAACTTGCCGGTGGTGAACCTGCAAACTTCCTTGATGTCGGCGGTGGTGCAAGTGCTGAAACTGTTGAGAATGGATTTAAAATTATTCTATCCGATCCGAATGTTAAAGCAATCCTAATAAATATTTTCGGCGGAATTGTTAGATGTGATCGGGTTGCCCAAGGCGTTATTGAAGCTTCGAAAAAAGCAAATGTGAATATTCCTGTTGTAATTAGATTGGAAGGAACCAACGCAAAAGAAGCCGCTGAATTGCTCGACAATTCTGGCTTGAATTTCCTCGTTGCTAAATCGCTGAAAGAAGCCGCAGAAAAAGTTACTCTTACGATTAATTCCCCGAAGGGGTGGATTCCCAAAAAATAACAAACCCTAATACTTTGTTGTAACTGGATTTATCAAAAGAGTGAATACTAGGGGAACTCCCTGCTTGTCGGGATCACCAACTGATTAAGAAGTATATAGCATTAAAAACTAATTTGTTTTTGGGAGTGTAAATAAGCGCGGTCTCTTTTTCAACTAAGTTTGATTTTATTCCTAATTATGGCTTATATTCACACTAAATTAGTAGGATATACGCAGTAGTTCGTAGTTACACTAGTTGAACAAAATGCTTCGCATAAATTGTTGGTAAAAAAGTTTGTATAGATTAACTGACATATACAAAAAATACTGGAGTGAATTTCTCAAGAAACCAAACATGTATATTGCCCCGCGAATTTTCAAAGCCGTTAATCAAACCATGGCATGTCAGACAAAGAAATTGGGAACACGTGTATACAGGTGTCCAGAGTGTGAGCAAAAGAAAGTCGTTAATCATACATGTAAAAATCGATTTTGTCCTCGCTGCGGATATATGGAATCACGACAGTGGGCAGAAAAACTCATGAGTATACTTGCACTAATACGTCATCATCATGTTGTCTTCACATTGCCAGAAAGATTACTTCCATTAGTTCTTCGCTACCCAAAAGTTATGTATAATGCAATGTTTACATCATCAAGCCGGGTACTAAAAAAATGGTTTCAACACAAACATAATCTTAAGCCTGGAATAGTTGCAGTGCTTCATACTTCTGGTTTTGCGTTGAAGCGTCATATTCATTTACACGTGTTAGTGACAGGCGGCGGAATACGCAACGGGAAATGGCACGAGTTGAAGCGTAACTATCTCACACGGATTGATCACTTTCGAAAACGTTTCCAGTGGAGATTTGAAAATGAACTATTATCAGCATTAAATCGTGATGAGATGTGTACAGTCGGTGAAATAGAACTTAAAAGATTGTTTAAAGAGTTAAACAGGGAACGGTGGGTAGTTGCGGTGCAAAAAGGCTTGGACGAGCCCTGGAAGGTTGTTCGCTACATTGGACGTTACATCAAACGTGCACCGATTACCGAGCAATCGATTGATGATGGGATAGTAAGATTTAAAAGCAAAAATAGTCGTGGAAAACCCCGCAGAGTTGTTGTTTCGCTTCCATCTGACGAATTTCTGCGACGGTTGTTATCGCATGTTCCTTTAGAAGGATTTCACATGGTACGCTATTATGGTGTTTATCAAGGAAGATGCGTGGCTGTTTCACCAAGCAATCGTGAAGAGCACATTAAACTGACTGATTTCGATCCTCTGCGGTGTTCACGCTGCGGGGATATGTTGGTGTACTGTGGAATGGAATTCCCCATGCTTGCTTATGCGAAGACGGGATAATAGCCAGCTTGAATGAGGGGATAGGTATGCCCAGAATAAAAGTTTTTATTGAATAAAGTACGTTTTAAGTAAAAACAAACGAAGTACATATTCGAAGATGAGGAATGGATGTTTCACTATATGCTATCGAGAGATGTTCAGCGGGTCTGGTGATATGACCGGCGTTAAGAAAATTCCATCATCCGATCATACGAAGCACTTCGTGCAACAATCGTATAAACGTCAATTTGATGTTATTGTATCTGCACAACGACATATATTTTTTTCATCAAACTGCATCTATACTCCTTAACGTTAGCCACCAGCGCGCGACACAATTCACTAATAGAAAGGAGTAAATTCAATGGCAAAAGGCAAAGGTTCAAAATGCCCACATTGTAACAACAATACATGGCATGATAGTGGCAGTTATTCTTCTTGTGCCACTTGTGGTTATATCGGTTGGTCTTGGCACACTCAAGCACAAGCGAAAGGTAAGGGAAAAGGTAATAGCTGTTCTTCATGCGATAGACAGACATTACATGAAATGTTTACACTGCCCACTGGACAGAAAGTTCGACGTTGTGCAACTTGTAACTTTTGTGCGATAGAGCCTGCAAGTATACAAGTGGATTGATATATTCAAGCTTGGCGCGCCGGAGGCTAACAAGCAAAATAACGACGCAGCAGAGTTCAACCTCAGTATGCTCAACAGTTTTGTTCACAATGAATTGGGCTATTGGAGTTCACAAAACTGTTCGTTATTTTGCTGAACGTTCCGCAGCCATTCGCTCGCGAGTGGTTGCGCGAGAAAGAAAGTGCGAACATGATTAAGCAAACAACTGCGCAACCACAATCCCGCCCGAAGGCGGGACGCTCGCTCATGAGAGCGGCTGCGGAATGTTGCGCGTGCTTCGCCCTCGTTCCGCTTGTTCGCTTTCCCGCTCTGCTAGCGGGACGGAACATCGGGAAGTCCGCAATGCGTGCAGTCGAATCGTAAGCAAAAGAAGCTCACGTTCGCCCGCACTGCGTACTTCCCGCGCAACATTCCGCTTGTTCGCTTCGCAAACGGCGCGGAACATCGGGAAAAACTTCAATGTCCGTCTCCCGCTTTCAGCGGGATCCGTCCACTGCGTTTTTCCCGCGCAACGTTAGTCGTCATACCGCACGCTCTCAGTCGAAGTGAAGCGGTATAGGGTGCATTGATGAAACAATTCACTGTAGGCGTATTCAATTTGCTATTTAAAATGAATCTTATTAAATTCATCCAAGCCAGTTACGTATTCTGGTAGTATGGATGAGAACCTAAAAAGATCAAACGTTCTGAATAAAATTAAATAAATCAATAATCAATAAACAGTAATTAACTGTGCGGCACGAACGTCTAACAAGTAAAAACACGGCGCTGGAATGACCGAAATAAATACTCGCTCAATGCTTCCGCTCACGAGCAATAAGTCTGTTTGGAGTTCACTCCAGCATTGCGTGTTTTTACAGAACGTTATACGCAATTGAGTCTAAAAAATTTAAGGAGGTGTCAAAATGAAAAGATTTCTTATTCTTACAGTTATTAGTATGGTATTAGCTACAATGGCTTACGGCGGTTCTGAGCAAGGGGTAGAGAAAGTTACCTTAAAAATTGAAGGAATGGTTACTTCTTGCTGTGTTCCGCGCGTGGAGGAGGCTTTGTTAAAGGTTAAAGGGGTTAAGAAAGTCTCTGTCTGCATTAAAAGAGGTATAGCAGAAGTTGAAATGGAAACTGGCCAGGTGACTATCGAACAACTAATTAAAGCAGTAGAAGAGGCTGGTTTCAAAGCCTCAGTTGAGAAAATGGAAAAGAGAGGCGCAGTATCTCAACTCGAGAGCAAATTTGATGAACTGGGTATGACATATAACATAGTTAAAGAAGAGCTTGTGGAACACTGGAACTCTGTTGAAGAGGCGGCTAAAAAGATTTATGAAGCCTGCTGCAAGTGGTCACTATCTCGTGGCATGAAGATCGAGGATGCCGAAGACTATTGTAAAAGCGCAATGCTTTCAGGGATGGGTGAGCAGTCTTTAGCCGAACAACGCTTTAAGCCAACCGAAAGTGAATATACAGAACTCGGTAAGAGATATACCATACCCAAGAAAGATCTAGAGGAACACTGGAATTTTGTCAAAGAGGCAACTAAAAAGAGTTATGAAATTGGCCACAAGTGGGCACTATCTCATAATATGAAGATTGAGGATGCCAAAGGTTATTGCAAAAGCGGAATCCTTTCAGGCATGGGTGAGGCTGCTTTAGCCGAGCAAATCTTCAAAAAAGAGGTCAGAAAACTTACTGATTATGAAATTAAGGATCTGACAAAAGATCGTTATGGGAGATTCGCTGGTAAATACGCAGAGAAAGGAAACCCCTGCCCTATCAGGAAGAAGCAAGTGAGGGGACTCTATAATCAGGAAGAAATCTCTTTAGTCCCTAAAACTGCTCTTAATCTTGCTCTAGGTTGTGGTAACCCTGTCAGATTCGTAAATCTCAAACCAGGTGAAGTAGTAGTGGACCTAGGATGTGGAGCCGGTATAGATGTAATTTCAGCCGCTCATAAAGTCGGTCCCGGTGGAAGAGTAATCGGAGTAGATATCTCCCCTCAAATGATTGAGAAAGCAAAGCAAGCAGTAGCTGAAGCTGGTCTTCAAGATAGAAAGATTGAACTCTATCTCGGTGATATTGAGAAACTCCAGCTTCCCGATAGTTTCGCTGATGTAGTGATATCCAACTGCGTTATCATTCTGGTCCCCAATAAAGATTCGGCCTATAGAGAAGCCTTTCGTATTTTGAAACCCGGAGGACGGGTAGCTATTTCAGATATTATTTTTTCGGAAAAGATATGTCCTAAGATGAAAGCACGCTTCGAATCAACATGGTCAGGGGTCGTAGGAGGAGCTATTGATGAGAAAGATTATCTTGAAATAGTAAATCGAGTCGGTTTTAAGAAAATCGAGATAGTAGAGCGCCACTTCTTGACTCCAGAAGAGTTAATGGCTATGTCCAGTTGTCCAGGAACTGAGTTCGCACCTGCACCTGATGAAAAAGATGTTGAAGCTGTTCAAGGTAAAGTAGTCAGCATTAAGTTTACGGCAATCAAGCCTTGAACAAAATTATACGAAGGGAGGTGTTAAAAATGAAGACCATCGACATTCGTGATGCTTGTTGTCTGGCCACTGCTGGCTTAGATAAAAAACTTCAGCAACTGACTTTAGACGAAAAAGTTGAAATTATTATTAGTACCGCTGTAGGAGAAAAAATGCTCTTAGATGTGGCTAAAAAAGAAGGCTGCAAAATATTGGAAACTAAAACAGAGGGAGAAGTTATTAGTGTAATTGCTAAAAAAGAAAGTGATAACACAAATAAAGAATGTTCTAAAACTAACGAGGAGGGACGAAAAAATGAAGAGGGAAAAAAAGCAGAGAACTGCATGATTTGTGGTGCATCCCTGGAATATTTAGAAACTGCGCTTGTCGTGGTCTGTAACTACTGCGGTAAGGAAGAGATGGGATATGTACAATGTCCAAAAGGACATTATGTCTGTGACGAATGTCATGGAAAAGGAGCGTTTGAACTCGTTAAAGACATCGCCATTACTACAGATGAAAAGGATCCGCTATCCATAGCAGAACTGCTTATGGCACATCCCAAGATACCGTTTTTGGGTTGTGAACATGCCCTCATTACTACTGCATCACTATTAGCGGCGCTAAAGAATGAAGGGTCTTTAGGAGTTTCCAATGAACATATCGCTGAAGCTATGAAACGAACACAAAAACAATCCATGCCTCCATACTGTGCCCTTACCGGTGTTTGTGGTGTGCCTATAGGGATAGGTGCTGCCTTCAGTGTCATTTTAGGTGCAGCGTGTCCAAAGGATAGAGAATCTGCTATCACCATGCATATTGTGGCACGAACGATTGATACTATCGCCAATGATGTTGGCCCAGTGTGTTGTAAAAGTTTTGTTAGAACTTCCCTTAGTGTGGGCTACAATGTAGCAAAGGAGTACTTTAATGTTTATTTGCCAATTAATATGGGAAATATTTCCTGTTTCCACTCCAATAAGAATCATCGTAACTGTAGAAAGAATAAGTGCCTTTACTTTCCTAAAACAGTATAGGAAAAATGTTGATTAAGGTTAATGGAAATGGACTCAACAGCGTATAACACAGTATATACGCTTCGGCTCTTTCAGAACCTCGCCCTTCGGGACATCGCTCCCTTCGGTCGCAACGTCGTATATGCTGGGAACGATGGGCTTCCGTTCGCTCCGTCCGCCACAGGCGGCTCGCCCATCTTCGGGAAAAACTGCAATGTCTGTCTACCGCTTTCAGCGGGACCCGTCCACTGCGTTTTTCCCGCGCCACGTTAGCGGTAATGGTATGACGACCCAGCAGACATCAAACTGATATGCAAAAAACGACATTTAAAATAACGAAAATGGACTGCCCATCCGAAGAACAAATGATACGGATGAAACTTGACGAACTAACAAATATTCAGTCAATGCAGTTTGACATTCCTAACCGACTTCTTGACGTTTTTCACACAGATACAAACGACCAAATTTTTCAGCGACTTGACAGCTTTACACCAACAGACAGTCACGGCCAAGAAAAAAAACTTTTATGGCAAGTTTTAGCTATTAACTTCTTCTTTTTTGCATTAGAGCTTTTGACAGGTTTTATTTCCAACTCAATGGGTTTGGTGGCAGACAGTTTAGATATGCTTGCAGACAGCATTGTTTACGGACTTGCTTTGTTTGCCGTTGGCGGGATACCTTTACGCAAACAAAATATTGCGAAAGCAAGCGGTTATTTTCAGTTGACACTTGTGGTTTTTGGTTTTATAGAAGTAATCAGACGCTTTACAGGTTATGGCGACATCCCAACCTTTCAAACAATGATTATTATTTCAGTTCTTGCATTAATTGGTAACGCAACGTGTTTGTATTTACTGCAAAAAAGCAAAAGCAAAGAAGCACATATGCAAGCAAGTATGATTTTCACATCAAATGACGTTATAGTAAATATTGGAGTAATCGTAGCAGGTGGACTTGTTTACTTGACAACTTCAAAACTGCCAGACCTTATCATTGGGACATTAGTATTTGTAATCGTTGGACGAGGAGCATTTAAAATTTTACAACTATCAAAATGACGACACGAGAAAGAACCACTACCGCTAACAGCGGGTTTGTGAAATTGGAGGTTCAGTGGTTAATTGAACATTCATCTTCGCATCAACTTTTATCGTATGTTGACAGTTCACAGCTCCGAAATCCCCAACTTCACAAACCCGCAAAACGATGGGCTTCCGTTCGCTCCGTCCCGCTTTGCGGGATCGCCCATCTTCGGGAAAAACTACAATGTCCGTCTCCCGCTTTCAGCGGGATACGTCCACTGCGTTTTTCCCGCGCCCCGACGTTATGCGAAAAGCACGCCCACAAAGGAGATTTTGACTTGATACCATACAAAGCACTCTCATTTCAGGAGAGCAGTTTCAAGTGCCCAAATTGCAATGCATACTCACACCCGCAATGGTATGAAATGTATTTCCAAGTGAGCGGATTATCTGCCTAAATTGAAGATGGCTCGCTGTATTCAATGTGGTAGATATTCACTTTGGCTTAATGGAAAAATAATCTATCCAGAGGAATCTGGCATTCCAATTCCTAACCCAGATCTTGATAACGACATTCGAGAAGATTATTTATAGGTAAGATCTATTGTTTTAAATTCCCGATCATAACTTCAAAATAATTTTAGTTTGGATAAAGAAATAATTAAAATTTTTCTTTTGTTCTTAAAAAATAAAAACTAAATTATGTTGAGATATGAAGAAAGTATTATTTTTTTTACTCTCGCTTCTGATATTGAATGAAAAAGCTTTATGCCAAAATAAAGGGCAAGATATCAGTAATCTTTCGTTAGACTCGCCTGGAGGATTTGAGCACATTCAACCTTCTATAGCTCAAGATGGTAGAACATTATTCTTACAAGTCCAATTTGATTTTTAGCTAATATGAATAGAGATATTAGTGCGTAAAAAATTATTGAAACATACATTTTACCTTTACTTGTGTATGAGTTTATTTCTTAAAGCAGCTCCAGCTCAGGGCATGGAAATTCCTGCCACAATTCAAATATCTATTCTTCTAAAAACACTTTCCTTTGACAGAAAATTATCTGAACGTTCCGGTGATGAATTGAATATGCTTATTATTTATCAAGGTAATTACACTACTTCTCAATTAGCAAATAAAGAAGTTAGCGAAGCTTTAAATAAATTGTCGATCAATAAAGTTGAAGGAATTCCAATCAAATATTATTTCTTAAATATTGATGAATCTAATTTGCTTTCTGCTGTGATAAAATATGAGATCAATCTTATTTATGTTTGTCCTCTTAGAGGTATTTCATTAAAGACTATTACCTCTATCAGCAGAGAAAAAAGCATAATATCATTTACAGGGATTCCTTCTTATGTCGAATCCGGTATTTCAATAGGTGTGGGATTAAAAAGAGATAAACCGCAGATTGTTATAAATCTAACTTCTTCAAAAGCAGAAGGGGCTGATTTTTCGTCTCAGTTGCTTAAATTATCCAAAGTGATTTACTAAGGAGAATATAATCAAAGCGAATTTTTTACTTAATTTATCATTAAAACAGAAGTTAATCCTACTGTTTTCACTCCCGGTTTTCATTTTTTCTCTGTTCTTATTTATTTATTTCCCTGCAAAAAGGGAATTATCATTAATTCAAGCAAATGAAGAGAAAGCTCAGGTAATTGGTAAAATGACTGCTTTTGCTATTCGCCCGGCCTTGTTTTTTGATGACATAACAACCGCCGAAGAAATTTTTCAAAGTGCTGGACAAAATAAAGAATTGCTCTATTTGGTTATTAAAAAAAATGATCAAAATTTGAATGAAAAGGTTAAAATTTTTGCAAGTTATAATTTGATGAAAGCTTTGGCGGCAAATTATAAAGTAACTAATACCGATTTTGATATCGGTGTAACAAAATCTAAAGTCCCCATCATTCTGAATGACAAATTTATCGGCACACTTTACATCGGATTATCACTCAAAGATGTAGAGAGAGAAATTTCTATAATAAGATATACGCTTGGAGTCTTAAGTCTTATCATTTTTATTATTGGCGTATTGACTGTTTTTGGGATCAGTACTTTAATTACTAAGCCGCTCAAAAATCTTGTTGATACGATCAAAGATATTGGAGCTAATACCTTAGATCTGAGAGTTGAAATACATACTCATGATGAGGTAGGACAGTTAGCCGCTACATTTAATGCAATGTTAGAAAAGCTTCAATTAGATATGACAGAAAAGAAAAAAGTGATGGATGAGCTTATAATAGCAAAAGAAAATGCAGAAGAAGCCAATAGACTTAAAAGCGGATTCATTTCTGCAATGTCTCATGAGATTCGTACTCCATTAAATGTAATACTTGGTTACTGCGGCGTTATTAGGGATGTATTCGATACCGGTCAAGGTGAAGAGTCTAAACTTTACTTCGATTCAATCGAAAAATCAGGATTAAGGTTGATCAATACAATTACGCAAATCCTTGATATATCCAGAATTGAAGTAGATGAATTCCCGGTTAACTTACATCCAATTTCAATTAATAAAGCTGTAAAATCTTCTGTTGACCAATTAAAAATTCTTGCAAAAGAGAAACAGATAGTTTTAAGTTTATCGCTCTCACCCGAAGAGCCGAAAGTTATGGCAGACGATTACTGCTTAAACGGGGTTCTGATAAATCTTATTAATAATTCTATCAAGTACAGCACCAATGGAGAGATAACCGTTGCTACCGTTATAGAGAACGACTTAGTAAGATGCATAGTAAAAGACCAAGGCGTTGGAATGAGTGAAGAATATCAAAAACATCTTTTCGAAACATTTAGCCAGGAAGATGTGGGAATAAATAGACCCTATGAGGGCACCGGCTTAGGATTGGCTTTGACTAAACGATATTTGGAATTTATAAAGGGAGAAATAAAAGTGAGAAGTAAAAAGGGTGTTGGAACAACTGTCGAAATATTCCTGCTGATAGTGAAATAGGAAAATAAAAGATGCCATCTTTTTATAAGAGATAGCATTATGAAAAGATGGCATCTTTCAATTCTCCCTGTTGTCACCGACTATTCGTTTCACAGCTGTCACCAACCATTTGGTGACAGTCAAAGTTTTGCTGCTGATAAAAACCCCCTTTATTAAAGGGAGGTTAGTAAAGCAAATTCTCATTGCTGTTTTCAACTACTCGATGACGGATGAATTATATTTCCTTGTAGTCACTGTTCCAACGGTGACGTACTTATGGATCTGTTCTTTCGATACGTATCCACAGGAAGTAAATACAACAGTCGGGACTACTCAAGAACCTTCTTTCGATACGTACGTCAGCTGACGGAGACGGACACAAAGAACTTTTTGGTCATCTTCTAAATAATTTAAGTCTTAGCTATTCATTTCTCTAAAGCAGATGGGTCATCGCATTGATGAGCGGTTTGTGTTGTTCGATATCGATATACGCGAAAATTTCTTTATGAATATCAATATAATCCCCGTTAAGTCTTTGAACAAGTTCCACTCCTTTTGCTGATAGATAAACCCGCATATTTCTAAGTAAATGTAAATATTCCCGTTGTAGTTAGATTGGAAGGAACTAACGCAAAAGAATCCGCCGATCTGCTCGATAATTCAGGACTAAATTTTCTTGTGGCTAAATCTTTAAAAGAAGCCGCAGAAAAGGTAACTCTGACAATTAACTGATCTTTACAAAAAAGGGCAGAGAATAAAAATTCCCTGCCCTCACTTTATTTAATATTTCCTGCTAAAAGTCAGCTTTTTGCTATCCATCTCTCAAGTGCGGAAAGCAAATGTGTCATTGCATTTATCAAAGGTTTATGCTGTACCAGATCGATGTCGCTCAAAATATCTTTATGGATGTTTAAATAATCTCCATTAAGTCTTTGAGTGAATTCAACCCCTTTGCTTGAAAGATAAACACGCATGTTCCGTCTGTCGCTTGGTTCGATTTCTCTCATAACATAACCTTTTAGAACTAAGCCATCAATAATGCGCGTAAGCCTGCTGGCGCTCAATTTCATTCGTTCTGCAATTTCTCTGTTGTTGATATTTTCGCCAGCTTGAATCAACCTAAGACAACGAAATTCTGCTTGTGTTAATCCGTGATTTTTAGCTAACCTCTCTTCTTTTTCGTGACAGCTTGCCAAAAGTCTAAAAGTTAGATCAGCAAGATTGGAAGCTGTGTTTTCAAGTTCTTCCGAACGCATTTTTCCACCCGATTGAAAATATTACTTATTTTTTACTTTTTGGAATTGAGTGCTCAATTGAGCAATATGCCTCATCAAAGTTGAATTCTTTAAATGTCGGACTTTCGGAATTATGACATTTTACGCAGAGGTCTTCTGTTTTTTCGTAAACTATAAGTCCATTTTTTACAGATTCTTCTCTGCTTTTCATTACTTTCATGTCTTTATATTCACTTCCGGATCCGTGACAAGTTTCGCACTGTACACCATCTTCAACTTTGAATTTTTTTCCGACCAATGATGCATCCACATCGTGTCCTGACGCATGGCATTTTAAGCAGTCAGCTGTTTTTGCAGCGGGAGTCTCAAATCCTTTTTCTTTCGCAATTTTATCAGCAGATTCAGTAGCTAAAGTTGCATAAGCTTTTGCGTGAGCGCTGTTTTTCCAGATATCAAGCTGTTTGCCTTGTTTATCTGTTTTGTGACACATACCGCATGCATCCGCCCCTATGTACCCATGCTTCTTATCATCTGGATTTGAATACATGAAAAGAAATACAGGTGTAATCACCATGATTACGAGCAGGGTTAATTTGTTTTTCATTTTTCCTCCTATTTTATATTTGAATCTTAATTAAGTCACCTTACGCAAAATTAAGTTATGCATAACCCCGCCATTTATGGCGGGGATAAAACTAACACCAAACTCTGGGCTTTAGCCACAAAATAGCCTTGTTTAATGGCTAAAGCCAAAGCATTTGGTGTTAATCTGCTCCCCGACCTAAAGAGGCTGTGTGAATAATACACTTATTCAACTTGTCATTCCCACGAAAGTGGGAATCCATTCAAATTTCAAAGTTTTTGGATTCCCGTTTACACGGGAATGACCATTTTAACACACGCTCTAAAGGTCG
>JAHJVF010000283.1 GCA_018828505.1 Bacteroidota bacterium
ATTTCAGAGAACAACTGACGCGAGGAATCCCTACAGAAGCTGATGAAATTGGATTAAAAAAACTTTCTAAGCAGATCAGTGAAGGAAAAGTTATTGTAAAATTATTTTTGAAACATCCACTCCATGCAAAGCTCTATTTATGTTTTAGAGATGATAAGTTGAGTCCAATTATCGGTTTCGTAGGCAGTAGTAATCTAACGTTTGCTGGTCTTTTAAAACAAGGTGAGTTAAATGTCGATGTTTTAGAACAAGATGCCGCATTAAAACTTTCAAATTGGTTTAATGAACGATGGAATGATCGTTGGTGTATTGATATTTCAAACGACTTGATTGAAACAATTAATACAAGTTGGGCTGCAGACATACCTTATTCTCCATATCATATTTATCTTAAAATAGCTTATCATTTATCTCAAGAGGCACGTGCTGGAATTGGTTCTTTCAAAATTCCAAAGGTTTTTCAAACGCTTCTAGGAGAATTACAGCATGAATGAAAAAAAAATAAATATCTCACCAGCGGATGGTAATTTCAGTCTCTTCCGGTACATTACCGTCAAATATATCTTTGTCGTTATTGCGCTTGTTACGGCAGGTGGTATGCTTTTTTATTATGCTGGGAAAAAATACCTTATCGGATCGGCAGAACGTTATTCTGTTGCAATAGCAAAAAATCTCAATCACGAACTCTATCAACATTTTTTTCTTCCATATCAAAAGACTCCCGAGACATATAACCTAAAGGATTCAACCCAGTTTAAAATCCTTGACGAGATCGCCGGAAGATTTCTTGAACATCTTCAGGTAACAAAGATAAATATTTTCAATCGGCAGACTGTACTCATTTACAGCACGGATCCTGAAATCATTGGTGAATCGACACCAAAGAATCTGAAACTCCTAAGGGCATTACAGGGCGAGCTGGTATCGAGTTTGGAACTTGCTCATGAAGAGCCCGACATTGTGTATGATACTCACCCCGTTGATTTTCTGGAGACGTACATTCCTCTACGCAAAATGAGTTCTGATTTGAAGTACGAAGGAGAAATTGTAGGTTCATTCGAAATTTACCAGGATGTGACGGTCATCTACAGTCAGATTACTTCACTTCGTGATCTCGTCATACTTTTTTCGTTACTGATTATCATAGCACATATTGGGATTGTATCGTTTATCACTCGGCGTGGGGACAAATTTCTCACAAAGGAGCGGAAGCTCAAAGAACAACTCGAACTTTCGATCCGGACGAAATTAGAGGAAATGGTGAAGGAAAGGACACGAGAACTGGAAGAAGAAAAAAACAAGTTGCAGGTCATCCTCGATAGCGTTCCGAGCGCATTAATTTTACTGGATAGGAATCTTTGCATTCAATCGGTGAGTGCTGCATATAGTACGATAACACGGAATCCCCTCACAAATATCCACGGCAAGATCTGCACTCTCTGCACGGAGTATGGTACATCGCCTCAACAATGTCCGTCACGAAGAGCGCTTATCTCTGGACACATTGAAAATCACCTGGTTGAGATCGAGAACGGTAATATCTGTTTCGAGCATACTGCGGTTCCAATAAAGCATAATGGACAAATCGATTCCATTCTTGAGATTATCACCGATATTACAGAGCGCAAGCGATTACAGGACCAGATGGTGCGGGCTGAAAAAGCAACCGCTGTCGGCGAACTGGCTGCAGTCATTGCGCACGAAGTGCGGAACTCACTGACTTCTATTAAACTCATCCTCCAGTATTTTACCGAGTCGGACAAGCTGAAAAACCGCAAGGAAAAAGAATCTATCAGAGTGGCAATGAGTTCTCTGTATCGATTGGAAGGAATCGTCAACGAACTACTGAATTTCGCACGACCGCAAGAAATGCAATTCAGTATGCAGGACGTTAATCAAATTGTGATGGAAAGTGTCATATTCTCACGCCATCAGTTCGAGAGAAAAAGAATCTCCCTGGTTGAGGATCTAACTCCCAATCTCTCACGCCTCACTATCGATGCTGCAAGTATCAAGGAGGTCATCATCAATCTTTTGCTGAACGCTACTCATGCTGTTACCGAAGGCAATGGAATTGTTAAAATAAAAACGGCTCCACTGATACTCCCGGAAACTCTTCGTGTTTCGCTCACCGAGTACCATCTCTTTCCAAAAATTGGCAATTACATCGAGTTGAAACAAGGTGAGAAGGTGATCACTATCGAAATCAGTGATAACGGATGCGGCATCACTCCTGTGAATCTCGCTCGAATCTTCGATCCGTTTTTTACAACAAAAACCGATGGAACCGGTTTAGGATTAACACTTGCAAAAAGGGTCGTAAGCGAACATGGCGGCGTGATTCTTGTGAAGAGCCAGGAAGGGAAAGGCAGCACGTTTACAATCCTTCTACCCATCAGAGGGACAGTGAAATGAAACGAGAAAAGATTCTCATCATTGATGACGATCCCAATATTCTTTTTGCAGTAAGAATGATTTTTGAAAAAGAAGGGTACAGTGTGGTTGAAGCTAATGGTGGTAAGGATGGTCTCCAGATGATTGAGTCAGCGAAACCTGATATTGTTTTTTTAGACGTTACGATGCCGGATATGTGCGGTTTGGATGTGATGAAACAAATGAAAGAACGGGCTGATGTCCCTATCATTATCATAACCGGATACGGGACGATGGAAACTGCCATCAAAGCTATTCAACTTGGTGCTTATGAATATATTACCAAGCCACTGGACGCAGAAAAAATTCGGTTGCTCGTAAGGAGAGCGCTGGAAACGTTTCAGCTCAAGAAAAAGGTTGAGCAGTTACAATTACGACTCGAAAAGCAAGTGCAGCCTTATGTAATCATTGGTAACACACCGGCGATGCAAGAAATGTACAAGACCATTGGTGCTATCACTACAACACCGAACAGAACAACCGTTCTTTTACAGGGTGAAAGTGGAACTGGAAAAGAACTCGTAGCCAAGGCGATACATAACAATGGTCCAACTGCCTCCGAGCCGTTTGTTGTTGTCAATTGTACAGTGCTTCCAGAGGATTTATTCGAAAGCGAACTCTTCGGTCATGAAAAGGGTGCCTTCACAGGGGCTGTGGACCGGAAAATAGGTAAGCTTGAGTTAGCTAAAAATGGGATAATCTTTTTTGATGAAATCTGTGAAATGAGTCCAAAACTCCAGGCGAAGTTGCTGCGTCTCTTACAGGAACGAGAATTTGAACGACTCGGAGGTAATGATGTGTTAAAGGTACATGCCCGTTTTATTGTTGCAACCAACCGGAATTTAGAAGATGCCGTCAAACAGAAACAATTCCGTGAAGATTTATTCTTCCGCATCAACGTTCTTTCAATTCACCTGCCGCCGCTGCGCGAACGAAAAGATGACCTGCCGCTGTTAGTGAATCACTTTATCGTAAAGTACAATACCATATTGGAAAAGAATATAACTGCAATAGGACCAGGTGTTATCGAGAAGTTACGAGAATATAATTTCCCCGGAAACGTCCGGGAGTTGGAAAATATCATTGAACGAGCAATGATTATTTGCAAAGGGAGCGTGCTTACTGCTGATGCAGTAGATACGACGTTTTCTGGGAATCCATCCCTTCGGGAAAAAAATTTACTTCTCGGAATAGAAGAAATTCCTCTCTCAAACCTCGAGTTTCATAAAGCACGTTCAGATTTTCTGGCAAAATTTGAGAAGAAATACCTTCAGGAACTCCTCACTTCTGCAAAAGGGAGTATTACTGAAGCTGCAAAGATTGCCAAGGTACGTCGTCAAAGTCTTTATCGGATGCTCAAGCGTCACAATCTCACCGCTGAACAGTTTCACATAACGTAACTGTACGGTTGAGGAGCTTTTTGTCGCTCTTCTGTTTTTGGTCTATGCTTTGATGAATTTTTACTTCTTTCCCTCTCTAAGACTTCATTCTTATTCATATTCACTTGCCATTTACTGCTAATTTAGTTACATTCTAACCATTATTGCAGTCCCGCTCTGCGGGATCAAGAGGCTTTTTTGCAATACTTGAAGCCTGTTGTAGTATTAGTTAAGAAACAACCAAATATATCTTAATCAACAAGTCAAATGTCAGAAAACGTTGAGGTATTCTTAGAACAGGTACCAGTTTTTACGCTACACGAACTGATCGAGCGTCTTCGCCAAGCCTCAAGTCCCGAAGGGATGGATTCCCACAAAAACGTAAAGTCGGTTGCTTACAATCTTATCAAGAATCGTCGTCGTACGGGAAAGATCGGCGTGATCAAGGAGGGTGTGTACTACGTCGTACGTCCGGGAACAATACCGGATACTGCACCCGTGGACCAATATCTTGTTACATCAAAACTTTCACCCGATGCTGTGCTCGCGTTCCATACTGCACTGGATGTACTTGGATTCGGTCATAGCGTATTCAACACCTTTTATTACTTCTCGAAGACATATCACCGACCGGTTCGATTTCGTGGAGGACAATATCGGTCGGTGAAGGCACCGCCAAAGCTTCTCAAAGCAGGCAAGGAATTATTCGGAACGACAAAAATTGAGAGGCTCGGAGTAAAAATTTTCACGACGGATAAAGAGCGGACGTTAGTTGAGGGGCTTGAGCATCCAGAATATTGCGGCGGCTTTGAAGAACTGTACCGCTCTCTTGAGAAGATCCCTTACATCCAATCGGAAGTTGTCTTGGATTATCTTGATATCCGCGAACAGAAAAACCTCTATGCACGTGTCGGTTTCTTCCTCGAGCAGCATCGTGAAGACTTGCATGTTGAGGAAGTTTTTCTCCATCAGCTCGAACGAAACAAGCCGGCTCAGCCTGTATATTGGGTTCCGCGCCGCAAAGGCGGTGTCCTCGTCAAACGCTGGAATCTTATCGTTCCTGAAGCTGTGAAGGATCGACGTTGGGAGGAGTTCTAATGTTCTCCGCCGAATATCTCAATGCGCTTTCTGCCAAAACCGGTTTTCAGGCTTCGAGTCTTCAGAAACAAATGTCGCTGATCATTCTGCTCAGAGAGATCCGTAAACATCCATTACTCAGTAAAGCATATGTTCTTCGGGGTGGTACTGCTATCAATCTTTTTTGGTTTGAGCTGCCTCGACTTTCTGTGGATATTGACTTAAACTATATTGCAAGTCCATCTATTGAGGTCATGCAGCATGAGCGTCCGGTACTTGAGAAGGAACTGAAGAAGCTCATCGAAGCCCAGGCGATTACTGTTGAACACAGTGCCGCCGAACATGCAGGAGGAAAGTGGAGATTACGGGCAAAGAGTGCTTTCGGTGGCAACTTCACTGTCGAGCTTGACTTGAATTACCTTATGCGCATTCCGATCTGGGGTGTTCATTTGAAGCAAACATATTCGTTGGATCCAGATTATACAATTGATTTTCCTTCGGTGAGTTTCGAAGAACTGTTTGCAGGTAAAATCAAAGCGCTCTTGGATCGTTCAGCTACTCGTGATCTGTATGATGTTTATTCTCTCTCTCATCAATTGACAAAATTTGATAAGAATAAATTACGCAAAGCACTTATACTCATTGGGGTTACAAGTGATCATGACTGGCGCAAAATCGGCTTCCGTACAGTCGAACCGATTGATCAAAAAATGATTGACCAGGAGTTAAGGCCTCTCTTACGGTCAAACGATGAACTCAACTTGGAAATAATGAAAGAAAAAGTTGAAAGCTTCTTATCCGATTTGATGAAGTATAATGAAGCTGAGCAAAGATTTCTTAATCGATTCGTGGATGAAGGTATCTATGAACCCGAGCTGCTTTTCGATGATTCAAAACAAGCTGAACGCTTGAAAAGTCATCCTGCAGTCTTGTGGAAGCTTCAGCATCATCGTAAATTTTACGGCTTAAACAAAGATCAATGAATGATAGGTGGGAAGATCTAAACATGGGAGATATTTCAAATAAATTTCCTACTCGGGGCTCTCTCAAACCTCGAGTTTCATAAAGCACGTACAGATTTTCTGTCGGAATTTGAAAAGAAATACCTTCCCGAACTTCGTTCGGGATTTCCGCCTGCCTTCTGCAGGCATGCTTCGCTCCAACCAGGAACTCCTCACCGCTGCAAATGGAGTATCACCGAAGCTGCAAAGATTGCCAAGGTACATCGTCTGGGAATCCATCCCTTCGGGAAAAGTCTTTACCGGATGCTCAAGCGCCGCAATCTCACCGCTGAACAGTTTTACATAACGTAATTGTCACTCGAGAGTTTCCCCATGTCGCTTCAGAGTGACATTAACCATAATCTTAAGAAGTCAACCTCCTTCTAAATCCCCATTTTTACTATTTGTTGTTAAGGTTTTTATATCGTAACTCTTGGCACAGACCTTGCGTGGTTGTTTGCCGATGGATACTCGGCATAAAGTACTCGTTGTTGATAACGACAAAAACATTCTCGCAGCATTTCGCATTTTCCTGACTGGAGAGGGCTATCGTCCACTCGTATGCAGCAATACTGAAGATGCGTTAAAGATGATAAGTCGTCATCGAATTGAGCTTGTAATTTCAGAAATTCACCTCAATGGAAACATTGAATCCGGGCTGCTGTTTTTAACAAATCTTCGACACAAACTGCCACACCTTCCAATTATCATTATCAGCAATCAGATTGATGATGCAGTTGAACAGAGGCTCAAGTCTCTGGGTATTAGCAGATTGTTGGCAAAGCCTCTTGAATTACGAGTTATGAAACGTACTATAAAATCTGTTCTTAGTTTATCGAAATCACGGTATTCAAAAAATAAGATTCTTGATCAACAGTGAAGATATACAATTTTAAAATTTTGTTTAAATCTATTCTAACTTACATTATTCACAAACTTATATAGAGGGTTCTATGAAAAATATTCTACTCATAATAGTAGCAGCATTCATGTTCTTGCTGATCTCTGAAGAGAGCCATGGTATCCCGGCATTTGCACGCAAGTACAAAACAAGCTGCACGACCTGTCATACAGCGATTCCGAAGCGCAATGCATTTGGTGAAGCGTTTCGGCGTAATGGCTTCGTTCTGCCGAAAGGCGATGCCCAGCTCACGAAAGAAGAACCTGTAAGCTTAGGCGCCGAAGGTTGGAAAGAAGCATTTCCCGATGCCATCTGGCCTGGGGTAATTCCTCCCAACCTTCCCATCGCGGTTTACGTGCATAATCGCCTCACGTATGATCCTTTTAAACCCGATGGTAAAAAAATAGGATTCGATATGCCGCATGAACTTGAGCTCCTGTTTGGCGGCGCTTTCGGAAATGATGTTGGACTGTTCGGGGAATGGATTTTCTTCAAAAACGGTCAAAACGCTGTTGGGATGCAGCGGTTTTTCTTCCAGTTCAATGACATCGTTGGTCCAAAAGACGCACTCAACATTAAAGTTGGCCGCATAGAACCGGGAATAACGAGTGGCTATATGAATGCAAACCGCATTACACTTGATCGCCCAATCACAATCGATTACAAAGCATCCGGTGACTGGCGCCCACGAGATAACCAGACGGGCGTTGAAATCAATGGTATCCTTGAGAGTCGATTTGAATACTCTGCTGGAGTTCTGAATGGTGAGGGAAAAGCTACACCATTCAAAGATCGAAAGGATGTATTTGCACGAGTTGCCTATAAGTTCGGAGGAATGGGGCTGGATGGCTCAGGTGCGGATGTTGAGCTTAAAGAAGCCGACAACTGGGAAGATGATGCTGTAACCGTTGGTGCATACACCTACGTTGGAAATTATTTGAAGATACCAAGTGGAGGTGGTGCAACATATAGTAATAATTTCAATCGGTTTGGGTTCGATCTGCGTGCAGGCTACGGAAGGCTCGAGCTGACGGGTGGCTTAATCACCGGTGAAGATGAAAATCCCTTTGGTAACCTTAAGAAACTCAAGCACACCGCCTATTTTGGCGAAGTCGATTATATTTTTTATCCGTGGCTGATCGGTGTTTTTCGGGTGAATCGCGCTCAATCGAAACTCACTGATGATGATCGGGATAAGTACTGGGAAATTAATCCCAACATCACTATACTCTACCGTGCTAATATTCGGTTCACGGTCGAGGGCAGATTTCGAATCGATGAAAAGCGAACGGTCAGCGGCACTGAAGTTGACCCAAGTGAAAAAAGAGCATTCAGACAGTTCCGAATCAACACAATGATTGTGTTCTAAACGAAAGGTAAACTCATGAGATTAAAGGTTGCCACATATACTGTCATTCTGGGTGGAATAATTTTAGCTCTGCCTTATATTGTAAACGCTGGCAATATCAAAGGTAATGTGAAAGTTCTTGGTGGGAAAGGCGTTGAACACGCGCTGATATATATTGAAAAAGCCGAGGGAAGATCATTCCCTCCGCCCACCAAGAACCCCGTTGTGGATCAGATACGGATGACCTTTGTGCCGCATGTGTTACCGGTGCTTGCCGGATCAACTGTGTCTTTCCCCAACAGTGATTCGACACGGCATAATGTTTTTTCTCCATCCAAGACAAAGAAATTTAACCTTGGAACATACCCGGCCGGTATTACGAAGAAAGTCACGTTCGAGAAAACCGGTGTTGTCTCATTGCTGTGTAATGTCCATCCTGAGATGTCGGCGTTCGTTCTCGTTGTGCAGAATCCATATTTTTCAATGGTTGATAAGCAGGGCAAGTATAAGATTTCGGATGTGCCGCCCGGAGACTATACTCTCATCATTTGGCATCCGAAATTTAAGTCAAAGAATTCAAAGATCAACATACAGCAAGAAGGCAGTGTGACCGTTGACTTCTTTTTAGACGAATAACGCATGATTCATCTTCGGTATTACATATTACAACTACCACAATTGCAGGTTTCTCCATGGATGGTTTGCTAGAAAAGCGGAGTAGTCAACCGGCGATTCTCTCAGTCGCGACTTCAAATCCACGAAATCGGTATTCCCAGCAGGAGATATATGCACTTGCCTGTAAGTACTCAGAGTTTTACCGCAGTCCGCGTGTTCAACAAGTGTTTATGAATAGCGACATTGAGTATCGCCACCTCTACTTGGACATAGAGTCCTTCGCGGGTATAGAAACAGCCGATGAGCTGCATGAGCGTTACCGGCGTGGTGCAATGACGATTGCGAAGGAAGCTATTGAAAAGTGCTTAGCGGCCGGCGGGGTCGACGTAAAAGATATCAACTGTGTAATTGCTGTGTCGTGTACGGGGTATCTTTGCCCTGGCCTTTCTTCACTCTTAGGAAAAGAATTGGGAATGCGAAACAATGTCCAGCGAGCGGATTTGCTCGGGATGGGTTGTGCGGGTGCTATGCCAGGATTGCAGCGAGCTTATGATTTTGTGAAGGCATATCCCAACAAGAAAGCGTTGCTTATTGCAGTGGAAATCTGTTCAGCCTGCTACTTCGTCGATGACTCGCTCGAAACAGTTGTGGGAAATGCTATTTGTGCCGATGGTGCAGCAGCCGTTGTCGTCGCAATGGGTGAACAAGAGACCGTTCCAAAGATTGTTGGGTTTGAGACATACCTCGAGCCGTTGTATATCGACACTGTAGGATTTGAGCAGCGGCAAGGGAAACTGCGGATTATCCTCTCGAAAGACATTCGTGATCTTGCAGGAGGTTTAGCCTGTAAATTGATTAATAGGATGCTGAAAAGCTACGGTGTTACGAAAGAACAGATATCACACTGGATCCTTCATTCGGGGGGTCGAAAGGTTATCGATAGCATGCAGCGAGAAATAGGCTTAACTGATCAACAAGTCCGCTATAGCAAATACGTGCTGAATAATTTCGGGAACATGTCGTCACCTACCGTTCTTTTTGTCTTGCAGGAGACGCTGCGTGGCTCCAATGGTGTGAAACCTAAGCCTGGCAACATGGGTATTATGCTAGCCTTGGGGCCTGGTCTTGCGATTGAGGGAGCCTTGCTGCAATGGTGAGTGTGAATCTCGAATTCCGGATTCTTGGACAGCACAATTCCACCCCGACTTGTCGGGGCAGGACGAATTTCAATCTCGTCTTCTAAATTCTAGTAAAAAAAATGGAGAAAACGCATTTGAAAATCAACATCTCGTTACTCGCTTCTTGCTGTGTTCTTTTCTTTCTCAGCGGTTGCTCAACCTCAAAGAATTTCCAGGCAATTCCGAAAGAGCTTGATCGTTCAAATGTTCCGAAAGAAACCATTGAGATGACTGCCGAGCGGTATCACTTCTCACCCGATGAACTCCACCTGAAAGTTGGGACGCTCGTCCGGATCAAAGTAAGAAGCATCAACGGTACGCACGGATTTAAACTTGGAGATTTTGGAATCGATGAAACGATTGAAGAAGGGGAGACCAAAGTCATTGAATTTTACGCTCAAGAAAAAGGTGAGTATGGCTTTCGCTGTTCACACTTTTGCGGAATCGGCCATTTCGGGATGAGTGGAAAGGTCATCATTGAATAAGCAGTTTTTCGTAAAACGTAGCGCTGGGAATCATCAAAATGCGATGCCGAATGACGGAGACGGTATAGAATCATTGCGCTGCAATAAGTATTGGCGCGAACAAGATAGTAACAGGCCCAAGTGGTTTGTTCAGGACAAACAAAAATGACGCTCTCAGAACAAGCTCGGAACACAACACCTCTCCGAAAGGAAGTCCCTATCGACAAATCACGGGGTCTATGGATTACCCGGCGTGATTTTCTTTCCCTCTCCGGATGGCTCGCGGTTTTCGCTTTTCTTGGCACGGCTCTCCTCGGAACAATCCGGTTCTTCTTCCCGCGCGTGCTGTTCGAGGCATCACCCGTCTTTAAGGCTGGTTTCCCGGATGAATATGCTCAAGGCGAAGTCAGCAGTAAGTACTTGAAATCAAAACAGGTTTGGATCGTGCGTGAGGAGGAAGGATTCTATGCATTATCGGCAGTGTGCACACACTTAGGGTGTACACCAAGATGGTTAGAGACGGAAAATAAGTTCAAGTGCCCTTGCCACGGCAGCGGCTTTCACCTAAGTGGTATTAATTTTGAGGGACCAGCACCACGTCCGCTTGAACGAATAAAAATCACGCTTAATGACAACGGTGAGTTGGTCGTAGACAAGAGTGTGAAGTTCCTGTTTGAAAGAGATGAGTGGGGAAAACCGGGATCGTTTTTGAAAAAGATATGAGACGAGGCTGTCCAAAAAGTCAGCTTTTCGGTCATTTTGAAGCGACTGAGAAATCTAAACAAAAACAAAGATTTCTCCCCCGATACTTCGACTTCGCTCAGTATCGGGATCGAAATGACAATTTTTACTTTTTAGTCAACCCCGTCTGATTTATAGAGACTATTTATGAGCACTTTGGAAAAAATTAAACGGTCACAAATATATCAGTCGGTATTTCGACACGGTTACAAGGACATTAAGCCGAACCGGATGCATCAGATTGTGAGCAATGTATTCCTTCATCTGCATCCGACATCCGTGTGGCGTCATGCGACCGATATCCGTTACACGTGGGGGATGGGCGGTATTACGTTTCTCTTGTTCATCGTACTGACGGTGACGGGTGTAATTCTCATGTTTTACTATCGACCAACGGCTGAATATGCGTATGCCGACATGAAGTATCTCGAGCATGATGTACCGTTCGGTATGTTCCTCCGCAATATGCATCGATGGGCTGCACATCTTATGGTCATTACCGTTTGGCTTCACATGCTTCGTGTTTTTCTGACCGGGTCATATAAGCCACCAAGAGAATTCAATTGGGTTGTCGGAGTTGTGCTGCTCGTTTTGACTCTTCTCCTTTCATTCACAGGTTATCTTTTACCGTGGGATCAACTTGCGATGTGGGCAATTACAGTTGGAACGAATATGGCTCGTGCAACACCGTTTCTCGGTCACGAAGGTCCCTTCGGACCGGAGCTTGGCATGAAACCGGATAACGACATTCGCTTTCTTCTGCTTGGCGGTACGCAAGTCGGGCCGCCGGCGCTTTTACGTTTCTACGTCTTGCATTGTATCGCCCTCCCACTCCTGGCTGTCACTTTTATGATTGTACACTTCTGGCGAGTGAGAAAAGACGGTGGGATTTCTCGTCCGCCTGAACACGAATAAATTTCACCGTATCAAAGAAAGGATCTACAGATTATAATCTACAAATTTAAAAATAAACAGTAACACTTACAGTACACCATAACTTTCAATCACAAACTAAAGAGAATGCAATGAAAATCCTCATAACAAAGACTGTTGTTTTTATAGGACTCATGTTTGTTTCCTTCGCATGCAAGGAGGAAACAGTAGCACCTCAAACTCAAACTGGACAGATTTCACTCCTCGCAAAGTATTCAGTTGTATCCACCCTGCAGTTGAATCGACTGGGTAACCCGTACCCCCTTCTCTTCGCTGTCGATTCAATTAAAGTCACGCGATTCAGAGTCGTCCTGAAACGAATCAAGTTTGAGAGCGACAACGATAGTGTGGAGTTTAAAACCGCACCGATGGTTGTTGAGTACAATATTAGTGGCGCAGTACATGAAATTGCTGTTTCTGCAGTAAAGTTTGGTACGTATCGAGAGATTGGGTTCAAAATCCATCGTGTGAATGATTACGATCTTGACGACTTTACTCCAGCCGAGCGTGCTCCTTTTGCCGATTTCCTCGCAGGTGAACGGTACAGTATGATCATCGATGGTATGGTATTCAAGGATGGGTCTGGAGGTCAACCATTCACTTACCGCAGCAGAGTTAATGAAGAACAAAAATATAATTTCAATCCCCCA
Organism: Bacteroidota bacterium; assembly: GCA_018828505.1. Taxonomy (GTDB): domain Bacteria; phylum Bacteroidota; class Ignavibacteria; order Ch128b; family Ch128b; genus JAHJVF01. The sequence continues at coordinate 12,721 of JAHJVF010000283.1, forward strand.
CTCGCGATTACTTCCTCTAATCCCAATGTTACAGTCACCCTACGGATTAGTTCAGGAGGATGGTTTTTAGGACACGGTGGTGTTCTACTCGATCCTAGAGACCCACGTAATCAAGATATTATCGATCAAAACCTGAAAGTGTCAATTAAGGTGTTCCGAGATGACGATCGTGATGGGGATGATGATTAACTTTCCCGCAGGTCGTGAACCTGCAAG
>JAHJVF010000043.1 GCA_018828505.1 Bacteroidota bacterium
GTATCGACTGCAAACAATCTGAAATAAATTTCTTTATCAAGTGTGTAATCGTAAGACTTTGTGGCAACGGTTGAAGTAAGCACGTTCTCATTATCCCTTAATGTCCAACCTAAATTATCAAATGAAAAAAACAATCTATGTCCCTTTAGATCAGAGGTAGGATTCTGTTCCCAATTCAATGTAATTGTGTTTGATGATTGCGAAACAATTGAATTGAAGTTAGTTTGGGAAGGTGGAATTAGATCGATGTCAGTTTTTGTAATAGGAACATAAACTGTGTCGGCATTTCTGCGTGTATCATATGTATGAACCATAACGACATAATTTCCATTTGGCAGAGCTGCCGCATCCCAATAATTGTTCAAGACAATTCGCGTTGCAGCAACGTCATCAGCTCCTTTTCCATTCGTCAAAATATATACGTGATTTGAAGTTGTAGCTTCGGGGTGGAAGTAATTGTAATTGACATAATCATTCAGCGGTTTTGCGTAATATTGGTAGCGAACAGAATTGCTCGGCGGATTATAAACAACAGTTTGCATATCGGCAGATAAAATTTTATATCCAAGCCCATAACTTCCATTGTTCGAAGCACTGCTCGAACCGCTTCCATTTACTTCTTGAATATGAACTATAATATCAACTTTTCCCCCGATATTTGAAGCGGGCAATTGTAATGTGGATTCATCAACAAAAAATCGTACGCTGCGAATATTAGGTTTCCAGATATCAATTAAAGGATTTAATCCACCATCCGGTCTTATTGCATTGATCTCGAGTGAAGTATTTCCTAAGTAATATTCAATAAGATGAATGTGATCTATAGCAATAGTAGATATTGTTTCGCCATGAGTAACCAATTGCCCGACAGTCTTGATAGGATTTGTATGATAGTACGTAATATCTTTGTTCTTACCGCTGATCACAGATCGAACACGAATATAATTATCATAACCCGTAGGATCTCCAGTATATGCAACAGTGACTGTCCCGGATAACACTGCCATCACAGGTGTACCGGCAGGTGCCGGAATATCAACACCGTTATGGTAATGCCCTGCAGCCGAAGTGCTGCGATATTCAGCAAAGGTACCGGTAATAGTTTTAGATTGATTAACGGGACTTAAAGGCCAAGGGAATTTTGTCGTGTCTTGTGCAAAAAGATTTACAAAAGTAAAAGCAAGTGCCGCGAAGAAAAGTAAAATAGGTTTCAATATGTTTCAACAATTTTTGTCAAATGAAACAAACTTCTGATTGAATTAACTGTTCATTGAATTGAGAAATTCTTTATTATTTTTCGTGCCCCGCATTTTTCCAAGAAGAAATTCCATCGCTTCGACTGCCGACAAATCGCTGATTATCTTACGAAGAATCCAAATCCTATTTAATACTTCCTCTTTAATGAGCAATTCTTCCCGACGGGTTCCACTTCTATTAACATCGATAGCAGGGAATATTCTTTTATCGCTCAAATTACGGTCAAGCACGATTTCAAGATTTCCAGTTCCTTTGAACTCTTCAAAAATAACTTCATCCATTCTGCTGCCTGTATCGATCAATGCTGTAGCAATAATAGTTAAACTTCCGCCTTCTTCTGTATGTCTTGCAGCACCAAAAAATCGTTTTGGTTTATGAAGTGCATTGGCATCCACACCACCTGAGAGAATTTTCCCACTGTGAGGGATCACAGTATTGTGGGCACGGGCTAATCTTGTGATGCTATCAAGCAGGATCACAACGTCATGACCAGCTTCAACCAATCGCTTCGCTTTTTCAATAACTATATCAGCAATCTGGACGTGTCTTTCTGCAAGTTCATCAAATGTGGATGAAATTACTTCTGCCTGCACTGAACGCTTCATATCTGTGACTTCTTCCGGACGTTCATCAATCAATAAAACGATCATTTTTATTTCGGGATGATTCCTTGTAATAGAGTTTGCTATTTTTTGGAGAAGAATTGTTTTACCGGATTTCGGTGGAGAAACGATCAACCCTCTTTGTCCTTTTCCAATTGGAGCAAGAAGATCAACGATTCGTGTTGAGTACTCACCAGGTGCAGTTTCAAGCTGAAGTTTTTTCTCAGGATATAAAGGGGTTAAATTGTCAAATAATCTTCGACCGGCAATCTTCTCAGGTTCTCCACTATTGACCGACGTAACTTTCAGTAATGCAAAAAATCGTTCCCCATTTTTCGGCGGTCGAACTTGCCCACTTACAGAATCGCCTGTTCGAAGACTAAATTTCTTGATCTGCGATGGTGAAACATAGATATCATCCGGTGAAGGTAAATAATTATAATCCGACGATCTTAAAAATCCGTATCCGTCCGGTAAAACTTCCAGTACACCTGCGCTAAATGAAAGACCATCTTTGACAGCTTGTGTCTCTAATATTTTATAAATCAAGTCTTGTTTTCTAAGATCGGAGTAACCCTCTATCTTGAGTTCTTCTGCGATTTTATTTAATTCAACTATCTTCTTGCTTTTTAGTTCGGCAATATCCATTAACCTATCCTTTACAATTAAAATTGTTTGTGATTATTTGCATGTTTCAAATACTGAGGAAAAATTTCTCAATTAAGTAGAACGTTTTTGTAATCCATTATTAAACGTTGTGGGAAATGTGGAATAACTTCATACAAATTTACGCTTTTGTTAATTAATGTCAAGAATTTTTATCATGATTTAAAAAAATGTAGCTCAAACCTGACATCCTTTTGATTCAAAATATTCGATCGCTTCGCCTACAACA
>JAHJVF010000511.1 GCA_018828505.1 Bacteroidota bacterium
CGGATTGCAATTTTCTCTGATGCAAATCACCGGCACTCACTTAAACTATTATTACGTCTGCAAGAGAGAACTCTGGCTTTTCTCCCGTGGCTTACAGATGGAGCATACATCCGATCTTGTTTATATTGGCAAGGTGATCGATGAAAACTCTTACGCCCGCGAAGAAAAAGGCATCGACATCGACGGTGTTATCAACATCGACTGGATAGACACGAAGACCGGTGTTATACACGAAGTGAAAAAGAGCGACTCGGTTGAGAAAGCTCACGAGATGCAGGTGCTCTACTACATCTGGTACCTAAAGCAAAAAGGTGTTGAAGGTATCACGGGTGAGATCGATTATCCTGTGTTAAAACAGAAAACAAAAGTAGAGCTAACAATCGAAAAAGAAGCCGAACTACTCAAAGCACTTGAAGAAATTGAGCAGATTGTTGCGCTGCATGAACCTCCGCCGCGCATCAACAAAAGATTCTGCAAAACTTGCAGTTACTTTGAATTGTGCTGGGTGGAGTAAAAAATAGCAAGATAGCAAAATGGCAAGATAGCAAAATGGTAATATAACAAAATTACAAAATAACAAGAATGAAAGGAGTTGAAAAAATGAAGTTTAAGAGATTTGAAGAAATGAATGTTTGGCAGGATGCAAGAATTTTAACTAAAAATATTTATCGTTTAACATCAAATACAAAATTCAGAAGAGATTTTGGATTGAAAGACCAAATTCAGCGTTCCGCAGTTTCAGTAATGTCAAATATTGCTGAAGGTTACGAAAGAGGAACCAGCAAAGAATTCGTTCATTTTCTAAATTACGCAAAAGGGTCAGTAGGCGAACTTAGAAGTCAACTGTATGTTGCTTTTGATTTAGAATATTTTACCCAAAACGAGTTTGATAAAACTTATGAACTCTCAATATCAATCTCTACCCAATTGGCAAATTTTATAAAGTATCTCCGAAAATCCATAAAATAATATTTAATCTTTTCATCTTGTAATCTTGATATCTTGTAATTTTTATTATGAAACGTCCATACTACATCTGCTCATCAGGCCGGCTAAAACGCCGGCAAAACACAATTTATTTCGAATCGTTTCCGGTTAATGAACCCGACCCGGCTACAGTCGATGAAGAACTTTTAGCCGGCTTCACCGAAGACGTAGAAGCCAATGATGCTGCGCCCATCGGAAAAAGAAAACCAATTCCAGTCGAAGATATCGAAGCATTTTATGTTTTAGGCGAAATGGATTTCAACTCGAAGTTCTTCAACTTCTTAGCTCAAAATAAAATTCCGCTTCACCTGTTTAATTATTACGGCTACTATTCGGGCAGTTATATTCCGCGCGAGTACCTGCCGTCGGGGTTTACAATTGTCGAACAAGTCAGAGCTTATCTCGACACGCATCGCCGTTTGGTTATCGCGCGCGAAATCATAGATGCTGCATCGTTCAACATTTTAAAAAATTTGCAGTATTATTCAAACCCTTCGCGACAGGACGAGGCTAAAAGTTTCCTTCAACGTGGATCAAACCTGGAAGAAGTCCGTCCAAACGGACGGATTTTACAAGCAATCCAAGAAATTGAAGCATTGCGTGTGAAGATTAAGGAAACAGATACTACTCAGGAGTTGATGGGGCTTGAGGGTAATATCCGTGAAAGATACTACCGCTGCTGGGTCGAGATACTCGGACAGGAATACGCGCTCGATAAACGCGTTAAGCATCCGCCCGATAATGCTATCAACGCACTTGTCTCTTTTTCAAACAGTTTGGTATATACAACTGTATTGAGCGAGATATACCATACGCATCTAAATCCGACTATAAGCTTCCTGCACGGACCGGGTGAACGTCGGTATTCTTTGGCTCTCGATTTGGCTGAAATATTTAAACCTATACTTGCCGATAAAATGATTTTCAAGCTTTTAAACAATAAACAAATACAGGAAAAGCACTTCAGAAAAGAACTTAACTTCTGTTACTTAGAAGAATCGGGGCGTAAAATTGTTTTACAGGAATATGATGAAAGATTAAAAACAACGATAAAGCACAGGTCGCTTGGTAGGAATGTGTCTTACCGGCATATGATAAGATTGGAGGCGTATAAATTAGTGCGGCATATAACGAGTAAAGATGAATACAAAGCGTTTAGGGCGTGGTGGTGATAATATTGATTTCAAGATAAC
>JAHJVF010000284.1 GCA_018828505.1 Bacteroidota bacterium
CTTAGAAAATGTTAGTCGATTTGTCATTAGCGCTTTTCTAATGACAAATTTGGGTTTAGATGAAAGGAAACTTAGAAGGTCAGACTTTGGACTATTTTCTCAGCAACGAAAATTTTTACAGCCGGCAGGTCATAGAATCCATTCTGAATTTTTTTTCTAATCATATCAAGGTCCCTCATTGAATTAGAAGGGATAAACTTGGGGTCACTCATTTTACGTAATTCTGATTTTTCGGTCTTATTAATTTTATCTTTCAATTTATAACCCCGTAAGATTTTTTGTTCAGAGTTAATTTCAGATGGATTTTTGATTTGGCTTTTTTAGACACACTTTAATTATCGGAGAGCATTTTTTTTTCTTTAGCAAAAACAACAAGAAAAATAAAAAAAAGATTTTCTCTTCCTTAAGAATTAGAAATTTCATTTCGATAATGTAAATGGAATCAAATAGTTTGAAACCCAGAGGAAGTTTAACTGTCGATAGAAAGGCACTGAACACTTATTACCGCAGTCCCGATATATCGGGATGTGAAATTAAACAACTGTTCTCGTCCGCCGAAGTCCGTCACTGCGGACGAAGGCGGATTAAAACATATGAAGTTTTTTAAGGAATAATTTCTTGACAGCAGAAGTCTATAAAATATTAATTATAGTTACGCTGCTAATGCAATCCCTGTGCATTATTGCCGGACTTCGGCTTGTCGATAAAGTCGAAAATCGGTCTATGCTGATTTTTATCTTACTCGGTGTTGGAATAATTTTTCTTATACAGTTAATAGATCTGTTTTCATTCGATTATCCGGATGGAGCAATACTCGATACGCCAATCTACTTTGAAATTATTAGTCTAATTTCGTCAATAGTTTTACTATGGATTATTCTATTGTTCAATGCTCAGACAAGGGTGATTCCAACTAATGATAAATCGAAACCCAGAATCGAGCGGGAAGATTATTCAAAGACCAAATTTGCTCGAGAACCGGTAGTTCAACCAATTACAAAGCCCGCAGCAATTCCAATCGAAAAAGCTCAATTTGAACGGAAAGAACCTGATAAAAAAGAATCGAAAGATGTCGACACTGCTCAAAAAAACTTGAGAGAATTTGCAGCCCAGCTGGAAAAAGTAACCGCACAGAAAGATAAGTTAGTATCACTTATCTCACATGATCTCCGCACACCTTTAAACAGTGTATTTGGATTCTGTCAACTCTTAAAAGAGGGAGAGTACAAAGGAAAAAAAGAAGTTAAAAAATTTGCTGAGAATATTTATGACCTTTCCAAGATCCAATTGAATGCATTAAATAAAATTCTCGATTGGACGAGGTATGAATCAAAAGATATCCAAATTAATCCTACTCAGTTTGATGTTACATCAACTATTAATTTCGTTGCTAAATCTTTTGCGAATGCTGCTCAGAAAAAGAATATCACAATTAAAGTTAGTTCCGAACGAAATTTAATCGTCTTCGGTGATGAATTTATGATAATCGAAGTCTTGAAAAACTTACTTGAGAATGCAATAAAATATTCCAGTGAAAAGAGTACGGTTGAAATCATCACTCATTACCATCCAAAACTAAATAAGCTCGTCCTTCTTGTGTGTGATTCAGGAATTGGAATTAAAAAAGATGTATTGATGAATCTTTTATCTACGAGCAGTAAAACCTCTACACGGGGAACAAAAGGGGAGAAAGGTATTGGTTTGGGACTGCTGATCTGCAAGGCAATCATCGATAAGCATGGCGAACACCTCTGGATCGCAAGTGAAGAAGGCAAATGGACACGAGTTTATTTTACGCTAAAACCTTCTGTTTAATACTTTCAAAAATTCCCCTCTCGCTCCGAAAAAATTTTCGTATATTTGTTCAGTATTTGAATTGGTTTTCAATTCTACATTATCAATTGTTCTTTCTCTCGATACATCCCGACTTTACTAAAATTAACACAATGTGGAAGTCGGGACTACTCGAGAACCTTCACATCGGGGTGTGGCTCAGCCCGGTTAGAGCGCCTGGTTCGGGACCAGGAGGTCGGTGGTTCGAATCCACTCACCCCGACAATTCTTCTTTAATTTTAATAGTTTGTTAGATATTTTACCACGTGGAAGTAACTTTTTTGTTTTAAAGTCTAATGCAACACAAATTATTAGATAACTCTATTCCTTCTTTTGAACTTAAAAATTTTCTTTCAGAACATTTAACTTCTGGGAAGTATACTCAATTTTCTGTCGCTACGGGATATTGGGATTTACCCGCTTTATTGGAAATGAAATCAATTGGGAACAATAAAACATAGAATAAGATGACTTCATCTATAAGAGATTACCCCACAAGAGGAACTATTGGCGATTTCCTCAAAGAAAAAATCAAACACAATTCTATACCTTCCCTTGTTTCGACTTACTTCACAATTTGAGAATCAGGATGAGTAATTTTATAACCAATCAACCCACAAAGGATTTAAAGAAAAGATTAAACCAACTAATCTCTAAAAGTAGAGAACTAAAATTTCTTATTGGCTTTTTCTACTTTTCCGGAATACGAGAACTTTATGAAGGATTAAAAGCTAATACGAATGTGAATATTAAAGTACTAGTTGGACTTGATGTCGATAATATAAATTATGGTTTAATTGAATATGCTGATGATGACAAATTATCCGATGAAGAGAAAGTAAATCATTTCTTTGAATCAATAAGAAGATCAATTAATAGTGAATATTTCGATAACAAAGATTTTTATGAGCAAGTAAAATTTTTCCTTCAGCTTTTAGTTGATGATAAATTGGTAATCAGAAAAACTTATGAACCTAATCACGCTAAACTATACCTCTTCAAATTGGAAGAGGATCAAGTTGGTCGAAATAACTTATTTATAACTGGAAGCAGTAATTTGACAAAAGCAGGATTGACAACACAGCATGAATTTAATGTTGAAATAGGTGATTATGGTTTTGAAGAAGCAGAAGATTACTTTGGTAAACTCTGGGAAAACGCTGTAAAGATTAACGAATTTGAAGACCTTAAGAAAAAACTAATTGAGGTAATTGAAAAGGAAACCTTAGTTAAAGAAATAACACCTTTCGAAGCGTATTGTTTAGTGTTAAAAACCTATCTCGATGCTTATGAACACAAAGATATTGGAACAAGTATTCTCAATATTCTTGAAAAGCATAATTATAAAGCATATCAATATCAACTTGATGCTGTAAAACAAGCTTTATCAATAATTGAAAATCATAATGGAGTTTTGATTGCTGATGTTGTTGGTTTAGGTAAAACTATTATTGCTTGTGCCGTTGCTAAACATCTAAGAAGAAGAGGAATAGTTGTCTGCCCTCCTGGAATCATTGGAGATGAAAATAAAGAATCTGGTTGGAAAAAGTATGTAGAGGAGTTTGGACTATTTGATTGGGAAGTTCGTTCTCTTGGTGATCTTGAGGATACGCTAGAATTTATAAAGAAACACGATGATATAGAAGTAGTTATTGTAGATGAAGCCCATCGTTTTAGAAATCAGGATACACAAAACTACGAAATGCTGAAAAATATTTGTCGTAATAAAATTGTAATTCTCCTTACTGCCACACCATTTAATAATCGTCCAGATGATGTTTTATCTTTGTTAAAATTATTTATCACGCCGAAGAAATCCACAATTACTTTAGATAATAATCTTGTTGATAAATTCAGAACGCTTGATAACATATTTAAAAAACTTGCATTCATAAAAAAATATTGGAACTCAAAAGAAAGCACTAAAAGAGAAAGAGCATTAGCTTACTACAAAGCTCTATTTGACGAAGAAGTTGTTGATCTCAAAAAAGTTAAACATAGGACACATTCTATCGCAAAACAAATAAGAAGTGTAATTGAACCGATTACAATTCGCCGCAACAGACTCGACCTGCAAAAAAATCCTTTCTACAAAGAGGAAGTAAAAGAGCTTTCAAAAGTTGCAGACCCCATTGAATGGTTTTATGAATTAACAAAAGAGCAATCAGCATTTTACGATGAAATCATAAATGAATACTTTGCCGATCCGGATGAAGGTGGAAAATTTAAAGGTGCGATATACAGACCATTTGAATATGAGGAAGGAATTCAAGAAGACGATGAAGAAGGAAAACGAGATGCTGAGAAAAACCGTGAATATATCCAACAGAGAAACTTATTCGATATTATGCGAAGGTTGATCGTAAAGAGGTTCGAAAGCTCATTTGGTGCATTTGAAAAAAGTATTAAGAATTTTAAGAAGATCACCGGAGATGTTTTAGAGTTTATTAAAAGGACAGGAAATGGTGAGCCACTTAAAGGTGAATATATACTTGACCGCGACCTTCTAGAAAAAATTTATGAACTTGAATTAGATGAGATCGAAAAGCACTTAAGAGATTATGAAGAGCAAATCAGAAGAGGAGAATATCCCAAAAAACATAAGCGATATAAGATAGAAGACTTTAAACACGCAGAAAATTTTATTAACGATATAAAAGCAGACATAGAGCTTTTTGATGAGATACTCTCAAAGCTCTCAAAATTGGATTTAGTAAAAAATGATCCTAAGACAGAATGCC
>JAHJVF010000285.1 GCA_018828505.1 Bacteroidota bacterium
TGAAATAACTTTTCAATCCTTGCTTGCTTAACTTTTTAATCTCCCTTTCTGCAACTGAATAGATTTGATCGTATTCTTCAGCAGTGACGTATTTGATTTCTGCTCCGAAGAGTTTGCTTAATGCGAGATTACCATCAACTATTTTGGGTTCACTTCCACGTAAGTATAAGATACATCTTAATCCAAGTTTTGCAGCAACACACGCCGTGGCACGAGCATGATTTGATTGAACGCCTCCGCAAGTTAGAAGAACGTCGGCTTTTTTGTTCAGGGCATCAAAAGCAAGGTATTCTAATTTACGGATTTTATTTCCGGTCCATTCAGTTCCGGTAAAATCATCTCGCTTGATTAATATCTCAAATCCTTCATAGAACATTGTATGGATTGGTGTCGGGAGATTTGCTAATTCAACTTTATTTGGTCTTATCATCTCTATGTACTTTTAAATTTTGAAATAAAATGTTTCATATTATAACTTCCTACAGAAAGTTTTGACACGTCAAATATACCTTTTTAAATTTACTTAAAATTTGTTAAAGTTATTTATGATTTATATAAGTGTCCAGAAAGACCTTAAGTCCTACATGCCCAACCCGCCTGCCCCATGAGATATGATTAGGCGGGCAGGTGAGGCAGGCGGGGTTGAGCGTTCTGATTAGGTTGATCAAAACCCTCAAGTTTACCCGCCTACCTTAGCTAAATACTAAAGGCGGGCCTGTCTCTCTTAGCTAAATAAAGCTGGCAGGGTTGGGATAGCAAGTAAATCTAAAAACCCTCGACCTTCAAGGTCTGATGCTTTTCAGATAAAACTTATTTGCTAATTTCAAATCTTCTTCTGTATCAACTGAGACGGAATCGTAATCAAAAATTTCAATCTTAATTCTAAATCCATTTTCAAGCATGCGCAGCTGTTCGAGATTTTCAATTTTTTCAAGTTGAGTTTGAGGCAATTTAGTCAGTTGTAATAAAGCATCTCGCCGATAAATATAAATTCCGATGTGTCGTAAATATTTTTCTTCGATATTTTTCTCTTGAAAAAATGGAATTGGAGAGCGAGAAAAGTATAAGGCGAAACCGGACTTATCAATCACAACTTTCGGAAAAGAAGGATTCTTAACATCATCGAGATTTTTGAAATTTGTTGCCGCAGTTGCAATCTGAATCTCTGGAATCATCAGCAATGGTTTGATCGATTTGTCGATTATTTCTCTCTCAATAAATGGCTCGTCACCTTGAATGTTCGCAATAATATCATACTCTGGATTTCTCGCAGCAAAATATGAGGCTCTGTCAGTTCCGCTTTGAAGATTATCCGGAGTCATTTCAACGTCACCACCGAATTCTTCAACGACTTTAAAAATTCGTTCATCATCAGTAAGTACCACAAGTCTATCGAGGTAAACTGATTTATTTGCCGATTCGTAAGTGTGCTGAATCATTGGTTTATCACCGATCATTCGAAGCGGCTTGCCGGGTAAGCGGGTTGAAGAATACCTCGCCGGAATTACTCCAACAATTTTTGACATTAAATTACCTTTGGTACTTTAAAAAATTCTTCAGTTGCATCAGGTGCGTTTTTTAATGCATCTTCTCGCGAAATGCTTTTCTCAACTTTATCTTCACGGAAAACATTTTCAACCGGGATTGGATGTGAGAGAGGTTCGACGTCACTCGTGTCGATCTCGTTAAGCTTATCCATGTAATCAAGAATGCTGCTTAACTCCTTTTGGAGACTGATCTCTTCTTCTTCCGTTAAGCTGAGTTTTGCAAGCTTAGCGATACGTTTAACCTCTTCTTGTGTAACAGCCATTTATTTGCTTTCGTAATTTTTAACGATTATATCTCTGACCTCATTCATCAAAGAGACTTCTGAAATCTTATCGGTATTTCCATCGTGCTCAATTGGTTTATCGATGATTAATTTAACTTTTCCGCTCCTAAGATTAAATTTCTTCTTTGGTAGAATTTCGTATGTCCCTTTAATCGTAACCGGTACAATTTTTTTTCCGCTTCGCGTTGCAAGAGTGAAAGCCCCTCTTTTGAATGATTGAATTGAGCCATCCTTGCTTCGTGTCCCTTCAGCAAAAAGAAGCACCGAAACACCAAGTTTGATTTTTTCGATTGCCTGATTGAGACTCTGCATTGCTTTACTTGGATTCTGTCTGTCGATAAGAATGTATGGGCCAAGTTTCAGCTGCCATCCGAATATCGGGATCTTAGCCAGCTCTTTTTTAAATACGAGCCTCAACTGTCCCGGAATTGCTTTTATTACAACTGGAATATCAAAATTACTGATATGATTAGAGACGTAAACATAACTTTCATCCGCTTGTAAGTGTTCTTTTCCGATCAATTCAACTTTTACACCGCAAATCCAGAGAATTGTATTTGACCAAACCTTGCTGATGAAATTATATAATCTCCCCTTAGGTTCGATCAATGCGACAATCAATGCGAGTATCGCGAGTAAAATTGTTACTACTACAAGAAGAAATAATTTTGTTGAAGTAATTATTGCTGATATCATTTTATAAGTTCTGCAAGATTGTTGAGGTCAATTTTATTTAAGATAGTACGAAGATCGTCAAAATTATCTACTTCGGTACCGTTCAGATCCACAATTAATCTATCATTTATTATTACCGAAAGCTGAGCGGTTTTTAAATTTTTCTGATAGCTTTCGATTGCAGGATAACTCTTTATTTTTAATGTGTGTGTAAAACCTTCGTCATCGTCTATTGAAACATTTGAGCGAATGTATGAATCGTAAGGTGCATATAATTCGTCAATACCTGCATAATCTAAAATCTGGACCGAAATTGTTGTCCCATCATTTTTTGTGAAGATTACCTCAGCAGTTGCGAATATTGAAGTACCGGACCTTGATGTTGCGCCTGTTTCATCCAATCTGGAAAAACCCTGGATATTTTTCGGTAAATATTTTTGCAGAGTATTATGATCTGTTGGTAGAACGATCTTTCTCTCGGATGTTGAGTCGGTTAATTTTCCGCCAACAGAATATTTAACCGATTCTTCAACCGATTTCTTTTGATCGTCTGCCGATTCGGGTGCATCTTTTTTATCACAACCAATGAGGAGAATCAATGTGATTAATAAAAATATTTTTATCAAACTAAACTGTCTGGGCTGCATAATTATTTCTTTGATCAAATTCATGACTCTTTGCTGCTTTAATTCTTTTTTCAATTGAAGGATGACTGTAAAATAAAAATTCAACTATTCGATGCGGTGTTTTGTCTGCAAGATTTGTCTTTGCTAATTTTTCCATTGTTGAAATGAAAGCTTCGCGGTTTTTTGTCGATCTAAGAGCAAACTCATCCGCCTCATATTCAAATTTGCGTGAGATGATATTCTGAATTGGCATTGTTACAATTCCATATAACATTAAGACTAACGTAAGCAATGGAAGAGCTGCCAGCTGATGTTGGAATGAAAATCCGAATGCTGGAATCAAAAAATTATACAACTCTGCTGCAAGAAATAATCCCACGTAGCTGAAAATTAATCCTATGAAAATATTTTTTAAAATGTGTCTTCTTTTGTAATGTCCAAGTTCATGCGCAAAGACTGATAGTATCTCCTCGTGTAGAAATCCTGAAAGAAGAGTGTCACTTAAAATAATTCTTTTGGATTTTCTAATTCCTGTAAAACCTGCATTTGCTTTTTTTGTATTCTTACTGAGATCGAAATTGAATATGCCGCTAAAGGATAGATTTGCACTCTCACAAAGTTTGCCAATCTTCAATTTTAGTTCTTCATCCTCCAATGGAGTAAATTTATAAAAGATCGGAAAGATCAAAGTAGGTGCCAATCTTGCAAGAACTACTGAGAAAAGAAATAGAACCGTAGCAAGAATGAACCACCAGCTCTCCGGATAACTTTTTATCAGATAGAAAAATAAAAGAAGCAGAGGAATTCCGAGGGCAAGTGAGACGAACAATCCTTTCAAATCTTCCCAAATCCATTTCCAAAAAGTCTGATTGGAGAGACTATATTTATGTTCCAGATGAAAATCGGTGTAATAAGTTAGCGGAAAAAACAATATCCCCGAAGCTAAACCGAGAATTCCAATAAAAATTAAAAACGCGATGTAATCACTTCCTGAAATTATGAAGGCAAAATCCTGAACAATCCTGCCGAGCGGAGTGGTGATCAAAATAACCAATAAAACTACTGTGAGAAAAGTCTCAGTTAAGCTGACTGTTAATTTGATCCTATTATATGTCTTTGCGTTATCCATTACAATTAGTCAAAATTAAAGTTTTAGCAATCGAAAAACAATTTGGAAATATTGGTGCCAATACGTAATATTTTGTTAGCGTAACCTATGGATAATGTGGTTTCAATCCACGCGCCCGTGTGGGGCGCGACAAGATTAAACAATGTTATGCTTGTTAAAAAAAGGTTTCAATCCACGCGCCCGTGTGGGGCGCGACACCTTCAAGGCAAAAAAAACGTGCCAATTTCTGGTTTCAATCCACGCGCCCGTGTGGGGCGCGACAATGATAAAAATGCACGGAAGTTATATCCCAAAAGTTTCAATCCACGCGCCCGTGTGGGGCGCGACTATTGCGAATTGTAGGTGGCAGAACATTTAATTGGTTTCAATCCACGCGCCCGTGTGGGGCGCGACAATCACTTACACAGGGACAGTAAATGTTCAAACTGTTTCAATCCACGCGCCCGTGTGGGGCGCGACATTTGAATATTAATTTTTTGGATTAATTCAGATTGTTTCAATCCACGCGCCCGTGTGGGGCGCGACAATCTCCATCTTTCGATTATACATTCAGAGACCTGTTTCAATCCACGCGCCCGTGTGGGGCGCGACA
>JAHJVF010000286.1 GCA_018828505.1 Bacteroidota bacterium
CTTTAAATTAAAATAAGCAATTAGTTAATTTTAATTAAAACATTAAACAACAATGAAAATTGAAGATTTTAAGGCAGGCAGTTACCAGCAAGAATACCGATATAAAAGTTTCATTCCTAATAAAGTTAATCAAGAATGGGTTTGGAATGACCCGAAGATAAACTCACTTTTATCGGAGGCAAATCTAAATCTTGGTAACCTCAATGCGTTTTCACTTTATGTTCCGGATGTGGATGTATTTATTAGAATGCATGTTGTAAAGGAAGCTACAAAATCCAGTCGGATTGAAGGAACTCGAACAGAAATAGAGGAAGCTCTTTTAAAAGATGATGAAGTACAACCGGAAAAAAGAGAAGATTGGAAAGAAGTTCAGAATTACATAGAATCAATGAACTATTCTATATCAAAGTTGAAAACAATTCCGGTTTCTACACGATTGCTGAAAGAGTCTCATAAAATTTTAATGCAAGGAGTTAGAGGTGAGCATAAAACGCCTGGTGAATTTAGAGCAAGTCAGAATTGGATTGGTGGTGCAACAATAAATGATGCAGTATTTATTCCTCCCCCTCACACAGAAGTAAATGAACTAATGAGTGATTTGGAAAACTTTTTGCACAATGAAAATATAGCTGTTCCTCCTTTAATAAAGACGTCAATCGGACATTATCAGTTTGAAACTATTCACCCTTTTCTTGATGGCAACGGAAGAATTGGGAGATTGTTAATTACATTACAATTGGTTAGCTCCGGCATATTGACAAAACCAACGCTTTACCTTTCAGATTACTTTGAAAAGCACAGAGCATTGTATTACGATAATTTGAATATGGTTAGAATTAAACACGATTTAGCACAGTGGATAAAATTTTTCCTGGTAGCTGTAATAGAAACCAGTAAGCAAGGGATAGAAACATTCCAGGGAATTTTGAAATTGAGGGATAAAATTGATAATGATAAAATTGTGAAGCTCGGTAAAAAAATTCCAAAAGCCAAAAAATTAATGAATATCCTTTATACAAATCCTATAGTAAGTTCAAATAATGTGGCGGGTTTTCTTGATATTACACCTGCAACAGCGAATTCATTAATTCAGGATTTTCTTAATCTTGGTATTCTTGTTGAAATTACCGGAGGAAGAAGATATCGCCTATTCAGTTTTGTTGAGTATTTGAAATTATTTACAAAAACTAATTCTTAATTATTCATTTTAAATTTTTAATTGATGTGACAACTGCTACTATCGTATCTAAAGTTTGGAATTACTGCAACATTCTCCGAGATGACGGGGTTAGTTACGGTGATTATCTTGAACAGCTTACTTATTTACTATTCCTTAAAATGGCTTATGAGTATTCAAAACCGCCGTACAACAGAAAAACCATTATTGATAAAAAGTACGATTGGGAAAGTTTGCGGAACAAAACCGGTGCGGAGCTTGAGGTTCATTATGTTACTCTACTTAATGAACTTGGTAAAAAGAAAGGAATGATAGGCGAGATATTTTTTAAGTCCCAAAATAAAATTCAAGACCCGGCAAAACTTTATAAATTAATTCAGCTAATTGATGAAGAGAATTGGATTATGATGGAGACCGATGTTAAAGGTGATATCTACGAAGGATTGCTTGAAAAGAATGCAGAAGACACAAAAAGCGGAGCCGGTCAATATTTCACTCCGCGTGCATTGATTAAAGCTATGGTAGAATGTATTAAGCCTGAACCAATGAAAACTATGGCGGATCCAACGTGCGGTACCGGCGGATTCTTTTTAGCTTTTTACAATTTTTTAAGCAAACAGAATTTGGATAGGGATCAAAAAGAATTTCTAAAGTTCAAGACTTTCAAGGGATGGGAAATTGTTCCAAGTGCTGCAAGATTATGCCTTATGAATTTGTATCTGCATAGCATAAGCGATTTAAATAGCGAGCCATTAATCGCACGTGAAGATAGTTTACTATCTAAGCCCGGCATCAATTACGATTATGTTTTAACAAATCCGCCTTTCGGTAAAAAGAGTAGTATCACAATCACAAATGAAGAGGGGATTCAGAAAAGAGAATCACTGACTTACGAAAGACAAGATTTTTGGGTAACTACTTCCAATAAACAGTTGAATTTTGTTCAGCATATCGTATCAATTCTGAAACCAGATGGTAAAGCCGCTGTTGTTGTTCCGGATAATGTTTTATTCGAAGGAGGTGTCGGAGAAACTGTTAGAAATATTTCACTGCA